>DASTZC010000044.1 GCA_035764505.1 Candidatus Polarisedimenticolia bacterium | reverse complement strand
ATAGCGGAAGGAGCGGAAGCTCATCCCCAGCAGCTCGGCCGCCCGCGTCTGCACGCCGTTGGTGCGGGCCAGCGCCTCGCCCATGAGGCGCTCGCGCAGCCGCTCCAGCTGCGTCTCCAGATCGATGCTCCCCTCCCCCAGGACCACGGGCAGCGCCGAGGGGGAATCGGGATGGGACGCCACCTCCCGGTTGAAGCTCCCGGGCAGGATGCGATCGCTCGCCTCCAGGGCCACCGCCCGCTCGATCACGTTCTCCAGCTCCCGCACATTCCCGGGCCAGGAATAATCGAGCAGCTGGCGCATCGCCTCCGGAGAGATCTCGCGGATCCGCTTGCCCATGATCTTAGTGTACTTGGCCAGGAAGTGGCCCGCCAGCACGGCGATGTCCTCGCGCTTCTCGCGCAACGGCGGCATCTTCACGGCGATGACGTTGATGCGGTAGTAGAGGTCCTCGCGGAAGCGCTTCTCCCGCACCAGCGCCTCGAGGTCCTGGTTGGTGGCCGTGATGATGCGGACGTCGACCTCGATCTGGTCCGTGCCCCCGACGCGCCGGATCTGGCGCTCCTGCAGGACCCGGAGGAGCTTCACCTGCATGGCCGGGGAGGTGTCGCCAATCTCGTCCAGGAAGATGGTGCCGCCGTCGGCCACCTCGAACAGCCCCTTCTTGGTGGCCACCGCCCCGGTGAAGGATCCCTTCACGTGGCCGAACAGCTCCGATTCCAGCAGCTCGTCGGGCAGTGCTCCGCAGTTGATGGACACGAACTGGCGCGTCCGCCGCGGGCTGCGCCGGTGGATGGCGCGGGCCGCCAGCTCCTTGCCGGTGCCCGACTCGCCCCACACCAGCACGGTGCTGTTGGTGGGAGCGACCCGGTCCAGGATCGCCTTGACCTGCTCCATCGCGGGGCTCTCACCCACCAGATCGTCGAACCTCGAGGTCTCCTTCAGCTCGCGCTTGAGCAGGGTGTTCTCGGTCTCCAGACGTCGCTTCTCCAGCGCGTTCTTCAGGACGATGCGCAGCTCCTCCACGTCGAACGGCTTGGTGATGTAATCGTAGGCTCCCAGCTTGAGGGCCTCGATGGCCGATTCGGTGGAGGCATAGGCGGTGATCAGGATCACGATGCAGTCGGGCTGCGTCTCCTTGGCGGTGCGCAGGACGTCCACCCCGGAGCCGTCGGGCATGGAGATGTCCGAGATGACCAGATCGTAGGCGCCGCGTGCGATCAGGTCGCGCGCCTTGCCCGCCGACTCCGCCGCGTCGACCTTGTACCCCTCGTTCTTCAGCATGATCGAGAGGAGGTCGCGCATCCCCTTCTCGTCGTCGACGATCAGTATCCGGTCCAAGTCTCCCCCTGGGCCCGCGGGCGCGATGCCGACTGCCCGCGCGGCAATAGAATCTGAATCTCGGTTCCCGACCCGCGCCGGCCCTTGATGCGGATCCGTCCCTGGTGCTCCTGTACGATGCGATAGACGATGGCGAGGCCCAATCCGGTCCCGTGCTGGAACGATCCGTGAAAGGGCTGGAAGTTCTTCTCGACGTCCCCGGCGGGCATGCCGACCCCTTCGTCGGCAAAGCTGACCAGGACCTGCTGGTCGACCTCGCCCAGCGCCTTGACCGTCAGCGTCCCTCCTTCGGGCATCGCCTTCAGGGCGTTCTTACTCAGGTTCCAGAAGACCTGGCGCATGCGGTTCGCGTCCACCGTGACCGGGATGTGCTCGGGATGGAACTGGGTGCTCAGCTTGTGCGCGGGTGAGAACTCGTCGCTGTTGCGCAGCAGCTTCAGCGACTCGGAGAGCAGCAGCGCGAGATCGACCTGCTCCGGCGTGAAGGGGCCCGGCTTGGCGAACAGCAGGAAGTCGCGGATCGCCTGGTCCAGGCGCCGGGACTCCTTGAGGATGATTCCCATGAGCTCCGCCTGCGAGGAGCCGGCGGGCAGGTCGCGCTTGAGGAACTGCACCGAGCCGCTGATGGCGCCCAGCGGGTTGCGCAGCTCGTGCGCCATCCCGGCGGCCATCTCGCCCAGCGCCGCCATCCGCTTCTTGAGCGAGACTTCCTCCTCCAGGACGCGGATGTCGGTCAGGTCCTGGAAGATGAAGATGAGCCCGAGCGGCTGCTCCTCCTTGTTCTTGAGCACCGAGGCGGTGAACCCGAGGAACAGCGACCGCCCCCTCCGGTCCGTGAACTCGCGCTCGAAGCGGTGCCGGTTGGCGCCCTCGAGGCGGCGGCGCACCTCGTCCAGGAAGGCGCCGTCGGCTCCGAGCAGCCCCACGAGGTCCTTGCCGGAAAGCTCGTCGATCCCGCATCCCGTGATCTCGCAGGCGGCGCGGTTACAGTAGGTCACGCGCCCCCCCAGCGTCGTGGTGATCAAGCCGCTGTTGATCGAGGTAAGAATGTCCTCGTTGAAGGCTCGCAGCTCCGCCAGGTCGTTCTCCCTCGCCTCCAGGCTCTCTCCGGTCTTGCGCAGCACTTCGGAGACGTGCGAGCTCAGGTAGGCCACGGTGAGAAAGGAGAAGAGGTGCGAGAACAGCAGATAGAGGATGCGGCGCTCCGACAGATCGACGTCCTGCAGGCCTCCCGGCGGATAGACCGGCAGGATCCTGAAATAGAGGCATTCCAGCAGCACGGCGTACAGGATCCACGCGGCCACTGCCGCCAGGAAGCCGCCGCGCCGGAACAGCAGGAGCGACGCGGTGATGACGACGATCAGGTAGAGGAACGACAGGGGGCTCTCCGAGCCCCCGGTCGCATAGACCAGCCCCGTGACCAGCCCCAGATCCCCCGTGAGCTGCGCCGCCAGGAAGACGCGGCTCTCCCCGAGGACTCGGTAAGTGGCCGCGTAGGCCACCGTCATCAGGTAGGTCAGGGCACCGAGGAAGTAGAAGGGCCGCAGCGGCACCTCGGGACGGAACACCAGCTCGATGATGAACGTGAAGACCAGGAGCGTGGTCACCACCACGACCCGGTACGTCATCAGGCTGATGACCGGCCTTCCCTCGCGGCGCCGTTCCATCAAGCGGCTCTCCTCTCCTCATGGCTCAGTTGATCTTGCCGATGAGGCTGAACATCGGCATGTACATGGAGATGACGATTCCGCCGATCATGACGCCCAGGAAGACGATCATGACGGGCTCCAGCAGCGACATCAGGTTCTCCACGGCCTCGTCCACCTCGTCCTCGTAGAAGTCGGCGATCTTGCTGAGCATGGCGTCCAGCGCGCCCGTCTGCTCTCCGACCGAGATCATCTGGATGACCATGGGCGGGAAGACGTCGGTCTCCTCGAGAGGCTGGGCGATGGTCTTGCCCTCCTCGATGCTCTTGCGCGTCGCCATGATGGCGTCCTCGATGATCGAGTTGCCCGAGGTGCGCGCCGTAATCTCCAATCCGTCGAGGATGGGGACGCCGGACGTGAGCAGCGTGCCGAGGGTGCGGCAGAAGCGCGCCACCGCGATCTTGCGCATGAGGGTGCCGAGGATCGGCATCTTGAGCACCATCTGGTCGATTTGCCGCTTGCCACGGTAGGTCTTGTGGTACTGGAAGACGCCGAAGGCGGCGCCGCCGGCCAGCAGGACCAGCAGCCACATGTAGCGTCCCAGGAATCTGGAAATGGCGATGGTGATACGGGTGGGAAGCGGCAGCTGCGCCCCCAGGCCCTCGAACAGGGCGGCGAAGGTCGGAATGACCTTCCAGAGGATGATGACCACCACGCCCACGGCGATGGTGATGACCGCCGACGGGTAGATCATGGCGGAGCGCACCGCCGCCTGCAGCTTGACACGCTTCTCGATGTAGGAGGACATGCGCTGCAGAATGGTGTCGAGGATACCGCCCGCCTCGCCGGCGGCGATCATGTTGCAGAACAGGTCGTTGAAGACCTTGGGGTGCCTGCGCAGGGAGTCCGCCAGCGTCGATCCCGATTCCACGTCCTGGCGCACCTCGAACAGGACCTTCTGGAAGGAGCGGTTCTTCTGCTGGCCCCCCAGGATCTCCAGGCACTGCACCAGCGGCAGCCCGGCGTCGATCATGACGGAGAACTGCCGCGTGAAGATGGCGATTTCCTTCTGCTTGACGCCGCCCCCCATCTTCGGCAGGGCGATCTCCTTCCCCTTCTCGGTGACCGCGGTGACCAGCACCTGCTGCTTGCGCAGCAACGCCACCACCGCATCCTTGCTGTCGGCGGCGATGACCCCCTGCTGGATGCGTCCGCCTTTCCCCTTACCCTTCCAGGAATACGTCGGCATGGCGTGTCTCCTTGAGTCCCGTTATTTCCTCGCGACCCGTCCCTGTCCGCCCGACGGCGCGTTGTAGATCAGCCCCGCGCCGCGGTTGATCATTTCCTGCAGCTCGTCGGGGTTCGACGAGCGCGACAGGGCGGTGGAGAGCGAGATCTGCTTTTTGAAGTAGAGGGTGGCCAGCGACTGGTTGAAGGTCTGCATGCCGTACAGGAGCTGGCCGGTCTGCATCATGGAGTAGATCTGGTGCACCTTGTCCTCGCGGATCAGGTTCCGGATCGCCGAGTTCGGAATGAGGATCTCCATGGCCAGCGCCCGCCCCTTGCCGTTGGCGCGCGGCAGCAGCGCCTGGCAGATGATCCCTTCCAGGACGAAGGAGAGCTGGGCCCGGATCTGCGCCTGCTGGTGGGCCGGGAAGACGTCGATGATCCGGTTGATCGTCTGGGCCGCGGAGTTGGTGTGCAGGGTGGCGAAGGTCAGGTGGCCCGTCTCCGCGATTCGGAGGGCCGATTCGATGGTCTCCAGGTCGCGCATCTCTCCGATGAGGACCACATCGGGGTCCTGGCGCAGCACGGAGCGCAGCGCGTTGGCGAAGGAATGCGTATCGGCGAACAGCTCGCGCTGGTTGACGATGCAGCGCTTGTGCGAGTGCAGGTACTCGACCGGGTCCTCGATGGTGACGATGTGCTCGGCCCGGTCCATGTTGACCTTGTCGATCATGGCGGCCAGGGTGGTCGATTTCCCCGAGCCCGTCGGCCCGGTCACCAGCACCAGGCCGCGTGGCTTCTCGCACAGCTTGCGCATGACGTCGGGCAGTCCCAGCTCCTCGAATCCCTTGATCTCCCAGGGAATGGCGCGGAAGGCGGCGGCGACGGCGCCCCGCTGGTTGAAGAAGTTGGCGCGGAACCGGGCCAGCCCTCGCACGCCGAAGGAGAAGTCGAGCTCCATGTTCTCCTCGAAGCGGTGTTTCTGCTGATCCGTCAGGACCGAGTAGGCGAGCGTCTTGGTCTCGGGGGCCGTCAGCGGCGGCAGCTGCAGCGGCACCAGCTTGCCGTCCACCCGGATCTGCGGCGGCGAGTTGGTCGTGAGATGCAGGTCGGTACCCCCCTGCTCGACCAGGGTCTTCAACAGCTGGTGCAGCGTCACGGCCATGTCGTCCTCTCCTCCTGGGGTCCGGAAGGCGCCCTAGAGCACCGTCTCCCGCACCACTTCTTCCACGGTGGTCAGCCCGTCGCGGATCTTCCGCAGTCCACTCTGCCGGAGCGAGATCATCCCCTGCTCCAACGCCTTGTTCTTCAGCTCCAGCGAAGACGCGCCGCACAGGATCATCTCGCGCAGCTCGTCGGTAATCTCCATCACCTCGTACAGCCCGACGCGTCCCTTGTAGCCGGTGTTGTTGCACACGGTGCAGCCGCGTCCCTTGAACAGCTTGACGCGCGGGATGTCCTCGGCCGCATAGCCGATGTCGGTGAGCGCCTGCTGCGGCATCTGCACCTCCTCCTTGCACTCCTTGCACAGCCGACGCACCAGCCGCTGGGCGCAGATCAGGTGGACCGAGGTGGCCACCAGGTAGGGCTCGATGCCCATGTTCATCAGCCGGTTGATGGTCGAGGGGGCATCGTTGGTGTGCAGGGTCGACAGCACGAGATGGCCGGTGAGCGCCGCCTTGACGGCGATCTCGGCGGTCTCGAAGTCACGGATCTCTCCGACCAGGATGATGTTCGGGTCCTGCCGAAGGAAGGAGCGCAGCGCCGCCGCGAAATTCAGACCGATCTGCTCCTTCATCTGCACCTGGTTGATGCCGTGCAGGTTGAACTCGACCGGGTCCTCGGCGGTGATGATGTTGGTCTCCGGGGTGTTCACCCGGCTGATCGACGAGTAGAGGGTGTTGGTCTTGCCGGAGCCGGTCGGCCCGGTCACCAGGACCATGCCGTAAGGCTTGAAGATCGCCTTCTCGAACTTGCTGAGCGAGTCGGATTCGAACCCCAGCCGGGTCATGTCCAGCATGAGGTTCTCCTTGTCCAGCAGACGGAGGACGATCTTCTCTCCGAACAGCGTAGGCAGGACCGAGACGCGGTAGTCCATCTCCTTGTTCTTGCCCTGCAGCTTGATCTTGATCTTGATGCGGCCGTCCTGCGGCAGGCGCTTCTCGGAGATGTCCAGCTTGGCCATGATCTTCAGGCGGGAGGTGATGGCGTCCTTGAGCTTCATGGGGGGGTTCATGATCTCGTACAGGACGCCGTCGATGCGGAAGCGGACGCGGAAGTCCTTTTCGTAGGGCTCCACGTGGATATCGGAGGCGCCGCGCTTGATCGAGTCGGTGAGGATCAGGTTCACGAGCCGGACGACGGGGGCCTCCTCGGTGGAGGCTTCCAGCTTCGCAAGATCGACGTCCTCGCTGTCCTCGAGCACTTCCAATCCGGCGGTGTCCTCTGTCTCCGCCATCTCGTCCATGACCTTCTTGAGCTCGAGGGCATGGATCGAGCCGTAGTACTTGTCGATCGACTCCTTGATGGCGACCTCGGAGGCCACCACCGGCTCCACGTTGTAGCCGGTCATGAACTTGATGTCGTCCATGGCGAACACGTTGGTGGGATCCACCATCGCCACGGTCAGGGTGGCGCCGGTGCGGGAGACCGGCAGGATGAGGTATTTCTGGGCGACCTCGGAAGGGATCAGCTTCACGATCGCCTCGTCGAGCTCCATGGTGCGCAGATTCACGGCGGGGACGCCGTGCTGTTGGGACAGGACGCGGGTGATGTCCTCTTCCCTCACGAAGCCGAGCTTGACCAGGTTGAATCCGAGCTTGCCGCCATTCGATCGCTGGTAGTCGAGGGCTTCCTGAAGTTTTTTCTGGGTCAACAGATTTGCTTTGATGAGCATCTCGCCCAGCTTGACGGCCATCGCGTCCCGCGCTCCTGATGATCCGGGCCCTCTTGGCCCGGGTTGCCTGCCAGGTCGACCGCGCTTCCGGTCCGCGCGACGTAAGTCTTTTTAATAAAGTCACTTACACGTATCGCGCGCAGCAGTGAATATAGTGTCGAGGTACAAATTTTGTCAAGTCATAAACATTAGAATGACTATTGATATTGATTAAATTGACAATCTTTGTCTGTACTTCTAGATTACAGGGCAGCCGAAAACACCGGGGAAACGACATGCAAACCGGGAGCATTGCGGAAGGGCGGACGGGGCGCGAGCTGCGGGCCTGGCTCCTGCTGGGGGCACTTTTCGCCGTCGGGATCTTCGCCAGCCTCGCGGGCCGCGAGGTGCGATCCGGCGCCTTCCTGATCGGCGATTGCCCCTATTACGCCTCCACGGCCGTGTCGCTATGGGAGGATGGTGATTTCGATCTCGCCAACCAGCTTAAAGGGGGCCTTGTCGTCCATCAGAAACAGATTGCGCTGGGGCGCGACGGACGATGGCTCCCCAAGCACCCGGTGCTGATGCCGGTGCTCTCGGTCCCCTTCTACGCCCTGTTCGGACTGCCCGGGTTTCTGGTGTTCAACGTCGTCGTAATCCTGTTGCTGGCCTCGGTGGTCTACGCGATCGCGCGAACCTACCTGGAGCCCGGATGGGCGCTGGGGGCCGTCGTGCTCATGTTCGGGACGAGCTTCCTGCGGGAGTATGTCTACAACTATTCTCCCGACCTCCTGTCGACCCTGCTGGTCCTCGGAGGCATCCTCTTGATCCTCAGGCGTCACCCCTTTCCGGGGGGTATCCTGCTGGGAGTCTCGGTCCTGGCGAAGGTGACCAATCTGTTCGTCGCCGCGCTGGTGGTGGGCTTTCTACCCTTCCGAAAGGGGAGACGCGAGACGCTCAAGGCGGCGGCCGGGGTCGTCCCGGGGATGGCGGGGTGGATGCTGCTGAATCTGGCCCTGTTCGGAGGCGCCACGGTGACCGGCTACGACCGCACGCTGGTGCTGCAGGACGGCGTGGCGCAAACCGTCTCCCACAAGGGCTTCTTCGATCTGCCCCTGCTCGAGGGGATGTCGGGTCAGCTCTTCGACCCGAGGGCCGGATTGCTGACCACCTCGCCGATCCTGCTGCTGGCGATCCCCGGGTTCCTGCTGTTCCTGCGCAAGCATCCGTGGGACGGGGCGCTCTTCCTCGGGATTTCGGAGTTCCTGTTCCTGCTGTTCAGCACCTACCGATGGTGGGCGACGAGCCATTACGGCAACCGCTTCCTCATGCTTCCGGTGACACTGGCCTGCGTGCCGATCGGCTTTGCGCTGCAGGTCCTGGTGGAGCGCCTGCGCGACGTCCCGATCCGCCGCCGCGCCGAGGCGGCCTCGGGCAGCCGGTGAGCGCGCGCGACTGGCTCCGGCGCATCCTCCTGCCCTTCCTGCTGACGCGCTCGGCGCTGGTCCTGGTGGGCGTGATGTCGCTCACTCTTCTCGGCTCCGCCCGTGAGCGCATGCCGGGAAACCTGATCGCTCACTCGCCGGCGCCGGCGGCGCTCGAAATCTGGGCGCGCTGGGACGCGGAGTGGTACCTGCTGATTGCCCGCCAGGGCTACCGTGTCGGCGATCAGCTCTCCGGCTATTCGACCGGTTACGGTCCCGCCGACACCACGGGCTTCTTCCCTCTCTATCCGGCGCTCGTCGCCCTGGTGGGAAGATGCGGCTGGAGCCTGGTGGCGGCGGGGGTGCTGGTCTCGAATGTCTCGCTTCTCGCGGCCCTTTCCTTGTTGTTCCTGCTGGTACGCGACGAGATGGGCGAGGATGCGGCAGCCGCCAGCGTGTGGGCCTTGCTGGCCTTTCCCCTGTCGCTCTTCCTGTCGGCGATCTACTCCGAATCGACAGCCCTGGCGCTCACCTTGGGCTGCTTCTTGCTGGCGCGGCGCGGCCGCTGGGGGGCGCTGGCGCTGTGCGGCTTCTTCTGCGCCCTTTCCCGGCCGACCGCCTTTCTGGCAGCCCCCGCCCTGGCGTGGGATGTCCACGAGCGCCGCGGTGGATGGAAAGGGGTCGCGGCTCTGGCCGGGTTTCCGGCGGGAATCGCCGCCTTCAGCCTGGCTTGCCGTCACCTGTTCGGGGATCCCTGGATCTGGGCAGAGCGCCAGCAGCGGTGGCGCGGCACCCTTTCAGGACCCTGGCAGGCGTTCCGCCGCTTTCTGGAGTCGAAGCCGCAGCTCCACGGAGCGCACAACTCGATCCTCGAGCTGGCTTTCGCCCTCTGCTTCCTCGCGCTGCTGCTTCCGGTCCTGCGCCACACGCCGCGATCCTGGGCCACTTTCGCGCTGCTCGCGGTGCTGCTGCCCCTCGGCTCGACCTTGTGGTCCTTCGGCCGGCTCGAGCTGGTGGCCTTTCCCTTCTTTGCCTGGGCTGGATGGGCGATGAGCCGCAACCCCTCGCGCCTCGCGGGCTATCTGGCCTTTGCCGGTCCGTTGGGGGGGCTGCTGATGGCTTTCTTTGCCTGCGGCTGGTGGGCGGGATAAAGAGGCTCTCTCAGACGCCGCGCTCGAGCCTCTGGGCGAGAAGCGGCGGAATTCCGGCTTCGAGGATGCGCAGCTGGGCCTGCTGGATCGGATAGACGACCCGGTGGAACACGGCCTCGCGACGCTCGTCGTCCAACAAGAGGAATGAAGCGCGCGGATCCTCGTCGCGCGGCTGTCCCACCGAGCCCGGATTCAGCAGGAGCCGCTCCCCCGGGCGCAGCGCGACACGCGTTCCATCCGCCGCCGGGAAGACGCGGCTCGTCCCGGAGGCGCTGCGCCGAAAAACGCACGGGATGTGGGTGTGCCCGAAAAGGCAGAGGTTGAAATCGGTCTGCTGGAAGATTTCCGCCGCTTCGGGGACATCGACGACATACTCGTCCTCGTCGCGTGGCGAGCCGTGCACCACGATGCACCCCTCGAGCAGGGGCAACGGCCCGGAAGGCAGGTCGGCGAGGTAGCGCAGGCTGTCCTCCGAAAGGAGCCGGCGATTCATCAGCGCCGCCTGGATGGCGAGGAAGTTGAAGTCTTCCCCGTCCTCGATCCCCGATACGACCCGATCGTGGTTGCCGCGGATGACCACCTCGGGCGCGAGCTCCCGGACTTCCCGCACGACCTCTTCGGGGCTGCCGCCGTAGCCGACCAGATCGCCCAGGACAGCGGCGCGATCGAAGCCGAGATCCCGCGCCGCCGCCAGCGCGGCGCGCGTCGCTTCCCAATTGGCGTGAAGGTCGCTCAGGATCAGGATACGAATGGGAGATCTCCCGGCCGGGTCGTCAGCGCGCGATCCCGAGCCCTTCCATCTCATTTAGGATTCTGCGGGACACCCGGGCGGGGGTCTCCCCGTCGGTGTCCACCGCGATCCGGGCGCATCGGTAGAATTCGGTGCGGTAGCGGTACAGGCTCTCCAGGTCGGCCCTGGCGCCCCACAGAGGGCGGGCCGGCCCGCCGGCGCACCGGCGCACCGCCTCGGCGAGGCTGACCTGCAACCAGACCGAGACGCCCGCCGCCTCCACCAGGCTGCGGTTCGCCTCCGCGACGTAGGTTCCTCCGCCGGTCGCCACCACCAGGGAAGGCATCGATGTCAGCGTAATCAGGACGTCCCGCTCCACGGCACGGAAGCGCGGCTCGCCACCGGAGCGGAAGATCTCGTCGACGCTGAGCCCTTCGCGGGAGACGATGGCGGCGTCCAGATCGGCGAAGCGCCATCCCAAAAGGGCCGCGAGCTCCGCTCCGACCGTCGTCTTCCCGGCGCCCATGAAACCCACCAGATAGATCTGCGCCGGCGCCGGGAGAGCCACTGCAGGAAACCTCGCTAGGAGCCGGCCGCCGCCGCTCGCCCGCCGGCGAGCAGTCGCTCCAGATAATGGGTGGAGATTCGGCCTTCCAGGAAATCGCGATCCGTCATGATGCGCCGCAGCAGCGGAATCGTGGTCTTGATCCCTTCGACCACCATCAGGTCGAGCAGCCGGCGCATGCGTGACACCGACTCCATCCGGGTGTTGCCGTGCGCGATGACCTTGGCCACCAGGGAGTCGTAGTAGGGAGGGATCACGGAGTCGGCGTGCGCCGCGCTGTCGACCCGGACCCCCGGACCTCCCGTCATGTTGAAGGTGCTGATCCGCCCCGGAGAAGGGATGAAGCTCTCCGCGTCCTCGGCGTTGACTCGGCATTCGATGGCGTGTCCCCGGAAGCCGATCTCCTCCTGGCCGTATCCCAGCGGCTCGCCGGCGGCGATCCGGATCTGCTCCTTGACCAGGTCGATTCCGGTGACCATCTCCGTCACCGGGTGCTCGACCTGGATGCGCGTGTTCATCTCGATGAAGTAGAACTTTCCGTCGGGCGCCAGCAGGAATTCGATCGTGCCGGCATTCTGGTAGCGCACCGCGCGGGCCCCGGCGAGTGCCGCATCGGCCATTTTCTTGCGCAGCTTCGGGGTCAGCGCCATGGAGGGCGATTCCTCGACCAGCTTCTGGTGGCGCCGCTGGATCGAGCATTCGCGCTCGCCCAGGTGCACCGCGCTCCCATGCTCGTCGGAGAGAATCTGGAACTCCACGTGGCGCGGATCCTCGATGTACTTCTCGAGGTAGACGTCGGCCACGTCGAACGCCTTCTTGGCCTCGTTCATGGCGGTCTGGATGGCCGTCTTCAGCTCCTCCTCGCTGCGGGCGATGCGCATTCCGCGCCCGCCGCCGCCCGCCGAGGCCTTGACGATCACCGGAAAGCCGATCTTGCGGGCCAGGGCGACGGCTTCGCCTTCGCCCGAGAGGATCCCCCGGCTTCCGGGCACGCAGGGGACGCCGGCCCGCTCCATCAGCTCGCGGGCCTTGGCTTTGTCGCCCATCTGCCGGATCACGGCGGGGGATGGGCCGATGAACTTGATCTTGCAGGCTTCGCACACTTCCGCGAAGTGTGCGTTCTCGGCCAGGAATCCGTAGCCCGGATGGATCGCGTCGGCGTCGGTGATCTCCGCCGCGGCAATCACGCTGCTGATGTTGAGGTAGCTCTCCGAGCTGCGCGGCGGGCCGATGCAGACGTCCTCATCGGCGTAGCGGACATGGAGCGCGTCGTTGTCGGCCTCGGAGTGAACGGCGACCGTGGCGATGCCGAGCTCCCGGCAGGCCCACAGGATGCGCAGCGCGATCTCGCCGCGATTGGCGATCAGGATCTTCTTGAACACGGCGGTCCCTAGGCGGCCGATCCGGGACGGATGCGGAACAGGACCTCGCCGTACTCGACCGGCTGTCCGTTGGAGACCAGGATCTCCTCCACGACGCCGTCGGCGTCCGAATCGATCTCGTTCATCAGCTTCATGGCTTCGACGATGCAGAGAACCTGCCCGGATTTGACCGTGCGGCCCACCTCGGTGAAGGCGGCCGCCTCGGGGCTGGGCGAGCGGTAGAAAGTCCCCACCAGAGGCGATTTCACCTCGTGCAGCGCCGACTTGGCCGCCGCTGCGGGAGCCGGCACGGCCACGGGAGCGGCCGGGGCGACCGACGCCACGGCACCCGGATGAGGCACGGGTGCGGGAGCGGCGGCCGCGAGCGCCGGCGCGACAGCGCGGGAGTCGGCCTTCACCAGCTTGATCTTGAAGCCTTCGCGCTCCAGCTCGAACTCGACGAAATTGCTGTGCGAGATGAAATCGATGAGCTCTTTGATTTCCTTGTCCACGGGAGGCCTCCGCCTGCCTCAAAACGGATGCGCCCCGCCGGAAGCGGGGCGCGGGGGATCACGGCCGTGCAGCGAGAAGGTCCGGAGCGACTCCGGACCCAGGGGCGATCAGGCGAGCTCTCCCTCCAGGCGGCGGGAGGCTTTCTCGAGTTCGTACCGGGCCCGGCCCGTCAGCGCCTGGGGATCCAGCACCAGGCAGAGGTAGTACTCCGGAGTGACGGCGCGCAGCAGCGTCTGGGCTTCCTGGCATTTGAGCAGCAGCTCCTTCGGCAGTCCGTGATCCAGCGCCCGTCCGGTCGCTACCGCGGCCTTGATCAGGGAGGTGACTTCCGCGGCGATTCTCTCCAGGTCGATGCCCGGGCGGAGCCGGAACTCCGCGATCGGGATGCCGTCCACGCCGATCATCGCCGCCCCTTGCGCCTCGTCGACTCCGGAAATCAGTCTTTCCAGAACTTCGGTAAACATATCATCCCCTTTGGATGCCGATCAACCATTGCTGCAGGCCCAGGATGACGCGCTGCCGCGGGTCAGCGGGGGGCGCCGCCGACTTGGGGGCATCCGGCGCCGCGGCCGTCGCCACCGCGCCGCCCTTCTGGATCTCCCGCAGGCGCCGCCGCAGCGCCTGGTTGTCCGGGTCCGCCCGCAGCATGTTCTCGTAGACCCCCACGGCGCGATCCACCAGCCCCTGCCCGAGGTAGATCTCGGCAAGCGTGTTGGTGGCCAGCGCATCCGGCGGAGCCGCGCTGCTGCTCGGGGTGGGCGTCGGCGTTCCGGAGGCCTCCTCCGGACCGCGCTCCAGCTGGTAAACCTGCGCGCGCACGTCGGGATCGTCGGGATAGAAGATCTGCAGCCGGCGAAACGTCTCCAGCGCCTCCGCCCACCGTCCCTGGCTTCGCTGGATGCCCGCCAGGAGCCGGCCCGCCAGCAGGTTGCGCGGCTCGGCTTCCAGCACCGAGCGGAACTCTGCCGCCGCCTCTTCGAGCCGGTCCAGGTCCAGCAGCACGCGTCCCAGGAGGACCTTGGCGGAATGGTAGGTGGGATGGCGCTGCAGCCCTTCGCGCGCCACGCGCTCCGCCTCCACCAGCTTTCCCAGGCGGCGGTACTCTTCCGCCAGCGGCAGGAAGGCGCGGGAGAAAGGCTCGCGCTGCCAGCGTGATCTCAGCTCGTCGACTCGGGTCACCCGCGCTCCACGGCCTTCGCGCCCGGCCGCAATGGGTCTGCTTCTCATGGGTTTGTCTGAGGCGGGGTCATTCTAGGAAAGCCTCCCATGGGTGTCAAACTGCGGAATCTCAGGCATTTGGAGGCCGCGAAAGCAAAGGGGCCCCCGCGAATAAAGCGCGGGAGCCCCGGATGCGGAGCCACTTCGTTTCCGACCTACGGGCTGCAGGCGGGATAGCCCGGGGTCGTCGGATCGCAGCAGTCGCCCACGCCGTTGCCGCCGACCGGGAACGTATCCAGCTGACTCGGGTTGAAGACGAGCTGGCAATTGTCGGAAGCGTCCGGCACGCCGTCGCCGTCGGTATCGGGTGTCGTGGTGAAGGTGATGGGGACGTTCGCGCTGAAGGAGACGTCGTGACCGCTGAAGTCCTCGCCTTCAACCTCGATGTGCGCGTTGATCGTATTACCGGCCAGCCCTCCGAACTTCGAGGCGCCCGGCACGACCACGAGGTTGAGGGTCGCGGTGCCGCCGGCGGGAACGAACCCGGAGCCGATGACGCCGCTGATCGGCGCGAGAAGCGCCGAGTAGCCGACCGTGTAGCTGCTCAGCGTGACGTCATTGAAGAAGGTGGTGGCGCCGGGGTTGCGCGGCTGGGCCGCGAGCGTCATGGTGGTCGAGTCGCTCACCGCCGCGTTCGTGGGATCGGAGGACACCGGCGTCGCGCTCATGACCTGGATGACCGAATCGGAGTGATCCGGGTTGTCGGCCACGTTGTTGCAGGCGATGACTGCGCCCAGGGCCACCGCGGCCAGGACCAGGGCCCGTATTGCGTCTCGTTTCACGGCGAACATGGTGTGGGTTCCTCCTGGGCCTAGACTTTCTTCAGAATCCTAGGCGTGATGAAGATGAGCAGCTCGGCGTTCTCCCGGTTGATGGTCTTGCTCTTGAAGAGCCAGCCCAGCCCGGGGATCTTGCGCAGCCCGGGAACGCCGGTCTCGGTCACGGCGTCGTTGACCTTGAAGATTCCGCCGATGACGGCCGTCCCGCCGTCGCCCACCATGATCTGGGTCTGGGCGCGCTGGGTATTGATGGGCGGAACGTCGCCGACCCGGTTGACGAAGTTCGGCGAGTTGTTCTCCACCTTGACCAGCATGCTCACGGTCCCTTCCTTGGTGATCTGCGGGGTCACTTCCAGCCGCAGAGAGGCCGAGACGAACTCCACGTTGATCTCCGTGGCGGTGGTGTTGACGATCGGAATCTGGGTGCCCTGCTCGATGACCGCCGTCTGGTTGTTCTGGGTCACGACCTTCGGCGCCGACAGGATCTTCACGTCGCCGCTCAGCTCGAAGGCATCCAGCTGCATGTTGAGGTTGAACGAGTTCAGCACGTTGCCGAAGTTGATGCCCAGCGTGTTGGCCGAGGCCGGCGGCGGGACGTTCACATCGTAGCTGATATCCGCGGTGTGCGGGAACTGCAGCCCGGTCTGGGTCCCCAGCGAGGGGTCGAAGCGCGCGTTCATTCCCCAGGTGACGCCCAGGTCGCGCTCGAACTGCCGGTCGGTCTCCACGATGCGCGCCTCGATCGACACCTGCGGGGTCTGCTCGTCGAGGGAGTCGATGAGACGGCTGATCGGGTCGCGCTTGGCCGCGATGTCCGAGATGATCAGGGTGTTGGTCCGATCGTCGGTCGACACGTCGCCGCGCTTCGACATGATGCGCTTGACGATGGGGGCGACGTCCTTGGCGCGCGCGTAGCTCAGAGCGCGCGTGAAGGTCGTGGGCTGTTCCTCGAGCTCCTTGGCCTCCTGCAGCGTCTTGCGGGCCGCCGCTTCCTGCGACAGCTTCGTGGTGCTGGCGATGCGGATGACGTTGTTCTCGAAGATCTTGTCGAGACCGTTGTTCTTCAGGATGATGTCCAGCGCCTGGTCCTCGGGAACGTTCTCCAGGACGATGGTGACGTTCCCGGAGACGCTGGGATCCAGCACGATGTTGTAGCCGCTGATCTCGTGGAAAATGCGGAACACATCCTTCAGATCGGCGTCCTTGAAGTTCAGGGAGATCTTCTTCCCCGTGTACCTCTGGTTGCCGTCGGAGATGGTGCGGGCCGCGAAGCGGGACTGCGGGCTGGTGATGTTGGTCACCTTGGAGACGCGCTCGTGGGGCACCGCCTTCATCGGAACCAGGTCGGTGGATGGCGCCTCGGTGGAATCGGGGGCCTCTCCCGCGGCAATTCTCTCGGGGGGTGTCGTCGAAGCGGCGATCGGCGTCAATCCCGGGGTCTCGGCTTCCGGCGTCTGGGCCGCCAGGTTGACGCCCAGGCTGCTCGCCTCGGAATCCGTGGGCGGCTCGCTGGGGGTCGCGACCGCCGTCGCCTGCTTGGGCTCGGACTTTCCGGCGGGTAAGGCCGGCTCGGTCGGCTTGGCCTCGGGGGCCGCCGCGATCAGGGTCGCCGGGGCGGAGCCGTTCTTGCGCGCCGTCACCGCGTCGCTGAAGTCGACCAACAGCCCATCGGCGCCCGGAACGATCTCGTAGGCGCGCTCACCCTTCAGGTCGAAGACCACTCGCGCAATCTTCTGGGGCGCCGTGGCGAACTGCGCCACCCGGACCCTCCCCAGGAAATCGGACTTGGGGGCCAGCGAGCGCTGCGCCGGCGGCACGCGGCTCATCACGTCTTCGAGATCGACCACCAGCCGGCTCGGATTGCTGAGCTCGAAGGCCTTGTAGGTCACCTTGCCGTCGGTCTTCAGCTGCACCGTGCGCTTCGCATCCGGACCCTTGGCCACCACCGCCAGCAGCGCTTTCGCCGCAGGAGCGGCTTCCAGGGCCGCACTCTGCGCGGCCGACAGCTTGTCGGCGGACGCGCCCGCCTCGGGCAGTGCCGGCGCCGCGTCGCCGGAGGCCGAGGTCACCTCGGCGCCCGTCCCCTCCTTGAAGGAGGCGCGCAGCGGGTCGGGCTGGAACACCAGCACCAGATCGTTCCCCTGGGTCCGCAGCTGGTGCACGGTGGGCCGCTTGAAATGGAAGGTGACCTGCGAGATCTTGCCGCCTTCCTGGCCTTCTCCCTTGATGGTCGTCTCGAGGCTCTCGACCTCGGGGCTGTCGATCGAGGTCAATCCGGCAATCGGGGTCGCATCCACGTCGAGGAGTTCCAGCACCATGGAGGACGCGTCCGGCTCGTAGGACGTGTAGCTGAACGGGAAATTGCCCTTCAGGGTGACGCGGGTCTCCCCGTCGTGCGACGCCTGCTCCACCGATCCGATGGTCACCGACGCCGGCGTCGGTGCGGCTTGATTAGCGGGCTCGCTGGCCGGCGGAGTGCCCGCGCAACCCGCCATCGCCGCCAGCAGCGCCAGCAGCGCGGCAATCCTCCAGGAACTCATAACTTTTCCTCCTCCGCGGAATAGAGCCTCTTCGTGATGTCTCGGTAGGGCTTGATGGACCGGGGGTCGTTGATCTCCTGGCGGAACACCACCTGGCCGGTGGCCCGGTTGATCTGGATGATCCGCCCGTCGTAGAGCTGATCGCCGACCCTCAGGAAATAGCCTTTGTTGTCGCTGCCGTTGAAGAAGGCGAGATTGTCCTTGCCCTTCTGTACGATGCCCACCAGGTCCACCTCGGAGATGAGCATGCCGGCGATCCCCTTGGGCCGCGGGCCGCGATCGGCCTTCGTCTGCTCCACCAGGGAGCGGAACGGGTCGCGCCGGCCGGCCGGGTCGTAGGTGAATCCCCGTCCCGCCAGGACGCTCTCGCTCTCCTCGATGATCTTCTCGATGGTCTTGGTGCTCTGCTCATCCTTCTTCTGGTCGGCCTCGGCGGTGGCGGTGCCCTCGGAGGAGGCCTTCGCCGCGTTCGCATCCGCGGCATGCGCCCCGGCAGAGGCAAGAGCCAGCGCCGCGCCGACAGCCAGCGCCTGGAGGAGTCGGTGTCGGCGGTTCATGGCTGGCCCCCCTGCGATTTCGCGGCTTTGTCGTCGTACACGAAGGTCGTGGCGGTGAAGGTGGAGTGGATGGTCCCCTTCCCGGAGGAATTGGTGCCGATCTGCACGTTGTCGACGTTGATGATGCGCGAGTACTTGCTGATCCGATCGAAGAACACGCCCAGGTCGTGGTAGTCCCCCGTCACCTCCATGTTGATCGGGAACTCCCGGTAGAACTCGACCGGCTTCAGGGCGCCCGGATCGAAGCGCTGCAGGTCCAGGTTGGACTGATCCGTGAGGTTCTTGACCCACTTCAGCAGCTCGCCCGTCTCGGGCTCCGTGGGCAGGATCTGGAGCAGGTCGTCCAGCTTCCTCTGGAGGTTGGCGATCTCCTTCTCGAACTCGGGCAGCTTCGCCTCGATGGCGGCGCCGCGGCGGATGTCGGCCTGCAGATCTTCCAGCCGCTTGGCATCCGCGAGATTCTGCTGCTTCATCTGGCTGAAGTTGGGATAGGCCCAGTACCCCACGCAGATGAGCCCCGCGCAGAGGGCCCCGACCATCGTCACCTGGCCCCAGAACGGAAGGTTTTTGAAGTCCATTGCCATGGTTTACCCCAGAGGCTCTAGAGGCCCGCGCTGGCCTGATCCCCCTCGGCGGGCACCGCCGAGGGCAGGAACTTGCAGGTCAGGGAAAAGGTGATCCCCTGGGGCGTCTGCGCGATGGGCCCCAGGACCACCTGGTCGAAGAACTTGGACCCGGTGAGGTTGTTATAGAAGTTCGAGACCGCGTTGTAGGTGGTGGCCTTCCCGGCAATCGTCACGTTGTTGGCCGTGCCGCTCATGGAGTCCAGCCAGAGGAAATCGGGGAGCTTGCGGCTGATCTCGTCGAGGAGATGGACCGGACCGCTCTGGTTCTTCTTGAGCTGCGTGATCAGCGTGATCTTCTTGTTGAGCAGGTCGCGCTGGGCCTTGTACATGTCGCCCTTCTTGATGATCTCGTCCAGCCGAGCCTTCTCCTTCTCCGCCTTCACGATGCGGTCGGCCAGATCGACGTGCTCCGCGCGCAGGCTGTACCACTTCCAGCTGACGAACACGAAGCTGAGGGCCACGAGCGCGATCATGAGGAGGTTCTGCGGGACGTTGCCGGGCATCTGCAGGCCCGGCTTGAGGGTCCTGGTCTTGGTCGGCTTCGCTTCGGCGAGAAGGTTGATATGGATCATCGGTCGCCCACCTTTCTGCTGGCGAGTCCCACGGCCACGGCCGCGCAGGAGGAGAGCTCCTCCACCGTGTCGGAGGGAAGATCGCGCGCCACGGTGACGCGGCGGAAGGGATCCATCCGCTCCACGGGAATTCCGAAGCGCTCGCCCAGAGATTCGATCAGGCCGGGCACGCGCGAAGCGCCGCCGGAGACATAGATGTGGTCGATGCTCTCTCCGGGGGTGGTGTTCTTGAAGAAGTCGAGGGTCTTCTGGATCTCCGCGCCCATGTAGTCGTTCACGGAGCTCAGGATCGGGGCGACCGCCTCGGAGCTCGCCCCCTCCACGTCCTCCCCGCGCTTGACCCGCTCGCTCTGCTCGAAGCTCAGGTTGAGCTCCTTGCGGATGGCGTCGTTGTACTGGTTGCCCCCGATCGAGATGTCGCGCCAGAAGATCGAGGAGCTGCCCTTCAGGACCGAGACGTTGGTCACCGTGGCCCCGAGGTTCGCCAATGCGCAGGTCTGGCCGGAGTCGACCTCATAATTCATCTCGAAGGCGTTCTGCAGGGCGAAGACGTCGACGTCGACCAGCGAGGCGCTCCGCCCCGCCTGTCCGACGACCGCCGTGTAGTCGTTGATCTTGTCCTTCTTGGCCGCCACCAGCAGGACATCCATGTTGCCGTCGCCCGCCAGGTTCGCCCCTTTCAGAATCTGGTAGGCGATGTTCACGTCCTCGACGTCGAAGGGGATGTACTGCTCGGCCTCCCACTGGATGCTCTCGGCCAGCTCCTCCTCGCTCATGACCGGCAGCGAGATCCGCTTGATGATCACCGAGTGCCCCGACAGGGCGATGGCGCATTCCTGGTTCTTGATGTTGCGCGCCGCGAAGCAGCGCTGCACCGCCTCCACGACCAGCCCGGAGTCCATGATGGCGCCGTCCACGATGGCCTCGGGGGAGAGGGGCTCCAGGGAGGCGTGGATCAGCTGGTAGCCTTTGCCCTTCCCCAGGTCCTTGAGCTCGACGACCTTGACGCTGCTGGAGCCGATGTCCAGGCCCACCAGGTTCTTGCTCCTTGAGAAGAACACCCCATCTCTCCTTCTTACAAAGGGTTGTGGCTCCGTCCCCGCAGCGGGCCGCAGTTTTCCGCCGCTCCACGGGAAGTCAATATAGGTCAACGCAATGCGTTTGCAAGGTTAGCTGTCACGAAATTAATCGCTGCCTTTTCAGATTTGAATATGTATCTAAGCTGTTACATCTGATGGACTTGGGATGGGCTCCGCCGGCGCGCGCAGGCCACGATTGGACCGGCCCGAGATAGCCGCCGATGCCTTTTTGACGGCGGGAGCGTAGCGGGCGGGAGCTTGATCCGGCGGCGCCGGTCGTGCTAGAGTTCCCGCCCTTATTGAATTGGCGAAGGAGAGGTTCGATGGCCCGGGTTTGTGAAATCTGCGGCAAGGGGCCGCGTTACGGCAACCAGATCAGTCATGCCCACAACGTCTCCCAGCGTGTGTGGCAGCCCAATCTGCAGCGGGTGCGCGTGGCCTGGAACGGGGCGCGCAAGAGACTGAGAATTTGCACGCGCTGCCTGCGCTCCGGGGCCGTGGCCAAAGCCGTTTCCTAGGTGTCGCGTACCAGAAATCGCGTTACATTCGACCGTCGATCCATCCCGCCTCGCTGCGTTGCGTCTCGCTTACGTACCGCCTGGGTACGCGGCGCTTCGACGCGCCTTGCGATCCGGGCGGCTCGACGGCCTCGGTGCTAACTCGATTTCTGGTGCGCAACACGAGTCGTCATTCCACCATCGCGATGGCGTCGATCTCCACCCGCACCCCTTTGGGCAGGGCCGAGACCTCGACCGTGGACCGGGCGGGCGGGTCGGACGGGAAATAGCCCCGGTAGATCTCGTTCATTCGCGGGAACTCCTTCAGATCGGCCATGAAGACCGTGGTGCGAACCACTCGATCCATTCCGGAGCCGGCCGCCTTCAGGATGGCCCCCAGGTTGTCCAGGATCCTCCTCACCTGATCCTCCACGCCTCCCGGAACCACCTCGCCGGTGGAGGGATCCAGCGGAATCTGCCCCGACACGAAAACCAGGTCCCCTGCCACGATGGCCTGCGAGTAGGGCCCGATGGCGGCGGGCGCGGCATCCGTCCGAATCACTCGCTTGGAGGTCATTTCGCCTCGCTCCTTTCCGTCGGATTTAGCCGACCTGGCGCTCAACGTGGTGCACTCCCCGGATCCCCTTGAGGCGCTGCACGATGCGCTCCAGGTGTCCGAGATCCGAGATGTCCAGGGTCAGGATGATCTGACCCTTCTGCCCTTCGAAGGTCCGGGCGCTTACATCGGTGATGTTGGATTCCTCCTCCGCGATCGCCGAAGTGACGCGTGCCAGCACCCCCTGTCGATCCTCGGAGACAATATTGAGCCGCACCTGGAACTTCGCCTCCTTGTCTCCCGCCCAGCTCACCTCGATGCGGCGCTCCGGATCGTAGAGAAGGCGCTCCACGTTGGGGCATTTCTGCGAATGGACCGACACTCCCTTGCCGCGGGTGATGTAACCGACGATCGGCTCCCCGCGGATGGGGCCGCAGCACTTGGCCAGATAGACCATGACGTCGTCGAGCCCGCGCACCTTCACCGAGGCCGGGCCGAAGCCCAGGACCTTCTTCACGGCCGTGGTGATCTTCGACTCGGAAGGCTCGCGCAGCTCGGTCTCGGGAACCAGGCGGCTGACCAGCTGGCGCACCGAGACCTTGCCGTAACCGACCGCCGCGAAGTAGTCGTCCAGGGTGGGGAACCCCATCTCTCCAAGGGCCGCCGTCAGCTTGCCGTCCCCGTGCAGGATCTTCTGGGAGATGCGGAAGCGCTTCAGCTCGCGGTCCACCAGCGACTTGCCCAGCTGGATGCTGCTGCTGCGCCGATCGGTATTGAGCCATTGCCGGATCTTGCTGCGGGCGCGCGAGGTGACCACGAAGGAGAGCCAGTCCTGGCTGGGGCGGTGGCTCGGGCTGGTCAGGATCTCGATGATGTCGCCGTTGCTCAAGGCGGTCTTCAGCGGCACCAGCTTGCCGTTCACCCGCGCGCCGTAGCAATGGTGCCCGACCTCGGTGTGGATCGAGTAGGCGAAATCGACCGCCGTGGCGCCTCGCGGGAAGCTCTTGACTTGCCCCTGCGGGGTGAAGGCATACACCTCCTCGGGGTAGAGATCGACCTTCACCAGCTTGAGGAACTCGCGCGGGTCGCGCATCTCCTGCTGCCATTCCATGATCTGCCGGAGCCACTGGATGTTCGGGTCCTCCCCCGCCTTCACCTTCTTGCCTTCCTTGTACTTCCAGTGCGCCGCGATGCCCTCCTCGGCGATGCGGTGCATCTCCGGAGTGCGGATCTGCACTTCGAACGGCTGTCCCTTGTCGCTCATCACGGAGGTATGCAGCGACTGATACATGTTCGGCTTCGGCATGGCGATGAAGTCCTTGATGCGGCCCGGGACGGGGCGCCAGATCGAATGGATCGTCCCCAGCGCCGCGTAGCAGTCCTTCACGGTGGGCGTCAGGATGCGGAACGCCAGGTAGTCGTACACCTCGCCGACGTCGATCCCCTGGACGCGGAGCTTCTTGTAGATGCTGTACAGGTGCTTGACGCGCCCGGTGATCTCGCAGCGGATTCCCTGCTCGGCCAGCTTGGCCTCCAGGGTGCCCCGGATCTCCCCGATGAAATCGTCGCTGATCTTGCGCCGCTCCTCGAGGGCCCCCACCAGCGAAGCGTAGCCCGCCGGATCGAGATAGGGCAGGGCCAGGTCCTCCAGCTCGCTTTTGATCTTCCCCATCCCCAGGCGGTTGGCGATGGGGGCGTAGATCTCCATCGTCTCCCGGGCGATCCGGTCCTGCTGCCGCGGCGCCAGGTGCTCGAGGGTGCGCATGTTGTGCAGGCGATCCGCCAGCTTCACCAGGATCACCCGGATGTCGTCCACCATCGCCAGCATCATCTTGCGGAAATTCTCGGCCTGCGCCTCCTCGCGCGAGGTGAAGGCGATGCGGCTGATCTTGCTGAGACCTTCCACCAGGTGGGCGATATCCTTTCCGAAGTACTCCTCCAGCACCTCGCGGGTGGTCAGGGTGTCCTCGATGACGTCGTGCAGGAGTCCGGCGACCACGCAGGTGAGATCGAGGCGCAGCTGCGCCAGGATGTGCGCCACCTCGAGCACGTGCGTCAGGTAGGGCTCTCCCGAGGAGCGCACCTGCCCCCGATGCTCCATCGCCGAGAAGACGTAGGCCCGGCGGAGGAACTCGAGGTCCGCGTCAGGGAGGTAGGAGACGACTTCTTCCTGGATGTCTTCGAAGCGGATCAAGGCGGCCCATCCCGTCGCGGGGAGCCGGGCCCCGTGCCGCGGGCCCCGGGACGATTCGCTGTGTGCTCAACAGAATAGCGTAGCGAACCGGCCCCCGCAAACCTGCCGCGTCAGACTTTCCGGCGCTTCCTTTCATTCCACCAGCGCTGGTGCATGACGAGGATCGGGCTGGCGACGAAGATGGAGGAATAGGCCCCGGAGATGAAACCCACCAGCAAGGTGAAGGAAAGAGCGTCCAGGCGGTCGCCGCCGTAGAGGTAGAGCGCCGCGGTGCAGATGAGCACCGTGAGCTGGGTGAGGATGGTCCGGCTGAAAGTCTGGTTGATCGAGGCATTGACCACCAGCTCGTATTCCTTGGTGCGGTGCAGGCGAAGGTTCTCCCGGATTCGATCGAAGACGACCACCGTGTCGTTGATGGAGTACCCGACGATGGTCAGCAAGGCGGCCACCACCGGCAGGCTGAACTCCTTCTGCGTCAGGGCGAGTCCCCCCAGCGCGATGACCACGTCGTGGACCAGTGCAATCACCCCGGCGATCCCCCAGATGAACCGGAAGCGAATCCAGATGTAGATGAGAATGCCGATGTTGGACAGCACCACCGCCCAGGTGGCCTTGCGCACCAGATCCCGCCCGGCGCTCGGCCCGACGTACTCCATGCTGCGCACGGCGACGTCGCCGACGAAGGTGCCTTCCGAAAGCGCCGTCTGGATCTCGGGCGACAGCGAGGCGATGCCGCGCAGATCCTCCAGCGATCGGAACATCCCTCCGCGGGCATTGCGCGCTTCGATGGTCGCCTCGGCGGCCCGCTCCGCCTCGTCCGATTTCCCGGCCCCAAGGCGCGTGTCGAGCCAATCGCGCAGCGAGCCGACGCTCGCCTGGTTCACGTCGATTTTCCCGGAGGAGATCTCGGAGCGGTCCCTTTCCGAGGAGAGCGCCTTCAGAACCTGCTGGGAGACGTCGCCCGAGCCGACCAGGCCGCCTTCCTGCTTCGCCGCCTCGCCCTCCTTCTGGGCGACCCGGATCATCAGCTCGTTTTCCTCCGGCTTGCCGATGGCCTGCAGGTTCACGTCCCCCAGCTTGAGCCCCTCCAGCTCCTTGCGGATCGTCTCGGTCGGAGGCTCCTTCATGAAGCGCACCCGCACCTCCGTCCCGCCCCGGAAGTCGACCCCCCAGTTCAGGCCGCGCGTCACCAGGGCCGCCAGGCTGGCGGCCATCGCCACCACCGAGATCGAGATGAAGAGGAATTTCTTCCCCATGATGTTGAAATTCGCGTTGGTCAGGAGCTGGAGCTGCTTCACGTGTTTCTCCGATGAAGGCCTAGATGCTCAGGGTCTCCGGCCGACGCAGGGTCAGCAAGGAATCGAAGATGGCGCGCGAGAAGAAGATCGCCGCGAACAGGTTGGCGATGATGCCGATGCACAGCGTCACGGCGAAGCCGCGCACCGGCCCGGTGCCGTAGCCGAACAGGAACAGGGTGGCGATCAGCGTGGTGACGTTGGAATCCACGATCGTGGTGAAGGCCTTGGTGAAGCCCCCGGCCACCGCCGCCTTCACCGTCTTCCCCAGGCGGAGCTCCTCCCGGATGCGCTCGAAGATGAGGACGTTGGCGTCGACGCCCATGCCGATGGTCAGGGCGACGCCGGCGATTCCGGGCAGCGTCAGGGTGGCCTTGAAGTATCCCATCAGCGCCAGCAGGAGCAGGATGTGCAGGCTCAGCCCGAGGTTCGCATTGATGCCCGCGAGGCGGTAGTAGACCAGCATGAACACGATGACCAGGGCCGCCCCGAGCACCGACGCCACGATACCCTGACGGATGGAGTCGGAGCCCAGCGACGGGCCGACCGTCCGCTCTTCCAGGAGCTCCATGCCGGCCGGCAGCGCGCCGGAGCGCAGCTTGATCGCCAGATCCTCCGCCGAGTCGATGGTGAAGTTCCCTTCGATGATTCCGGTGTCCCGAATGGTGGCATTGATGCGCGGCGCCGAGATGACCTTCTTGTCGAGGAGAATGGCGAGGAGCTGGCCTTCGTTGGCGCGGGTCAGATCCTCGAAGCGCTGGCCGGCGTCGGCCGTGAGCCGGAACTGCACGACGGCGTCGCCGAGCCGTCCGATGTCGCGCCGTGAGTCGCGCAGGTCGTTGCCGGTGATGGGCGAAGCCTTCTTGCACGGCCAATAGACCGTTTCTCCCCCCGTCGGCTGCTTCTCCGCCGGGTAGAGCTCGGTGTCGGCGGGAAGCGTCCCGCCGAACATCGACAGGATCTGCGCCTGCGTCGTCGGACAGCGGGATTGCAGCTCCTCCGGACGGAGGCCGGGCGGGATGCTCACCAGCTTCCATTCCAAATACGCCGGCGAGCCGATCAGGTCCTTGACGCGCTCGGTATTCTGGATCCCCGGCAGCTGGACCAGGATCCTCTCATCGCCTCCCCCGGCGAAGCCGACCTGCTGGATGACCTGCTCCGACACCCCGAACTTGTCGATGCGGCTGCGGATGGTCTCCAGCGCCTGGCGCAACGACGATTCGCGGATTTCGCGCACGCGCGCCGGCTTCATCGCCAGATCGAACTCCCCGCCGCCGTGCGAGGAGGCGGTGTAGGCGGAGAATTGCGTGGACGCAAGGTCCTGGAAAGCCGATACCTTCGCCGAATCGACCCCCTTCAGGTGCATGCGTCCCGGGGCGGTGACCTCCATGGTCTCGGGAGTCACGCCGCGCTTGGTCAGCTCGGCGCGCAGCACTTCGAGGTCCAGGTCGGTGGAGGCCTTCACCGCGTCGTCGGTCTTCACCCGCATGACGAGATGGACGCCTCCCTTGAGGTCCAGCCCGAGCTTGATTTTTTCTTGAATGGGATAACAGAGGATTAGAGCTGCGAGGGTTACGGCGGCAATGATGGCCCAGCGCCATTTCAGCGGCATACGATCACTCCCTCTTTCCGACGACGGAAACGACGGCGCTCTTGGAGAAATCCACCTTGACGTTCTCGGCGATACGGATCTGGACGATGTCGTCCTGCAGCGCCACGACCGTCCCGTGCATGCCGGCGGTGGTGACGACGCGATCCCCCGGCTTCAGGGCGTCGAGCATCGTCTGCATCGCCTTCTGCTTGGCGCGGGCGGGGCGAATCAGCAGGAAGTAGAAGATCACGAAGATCAGGGCCAGGGGAAGGAACTGCAGCAGCAGGTTGGAGCCTGCCTGTCCCTGGGACGGCGGCGTGACGAACAACGCGACGAGAGAGAGGGTCACTGCGCGTTATCCCGCGATTAGAAACGCCTGAACAAAACAGAACCGTTCCCGCCGGTATCCCGAGGAGAACGGTGGCCGGTGCCCGAATTGAAGCGATAGGTTGCCCGAAGCGCCCAGGTTTGTCAAGGCAACCGGGGCGATCTCGCATTGACCTCGAAGCGCGTCTCGCCTAGACTCGCGGCGGCTGCTGCGCTCGTGCCTCGCGGAGCCGTCGCCTGGGAGATACGAGAAGGTTGACATCCTCCGCGTCCACCCCCCCTTCAGGACCGCTCTGGATGGAAGTGCCGGGATTTCCCGGACCCTCCGGCTGGCGCGCCGGCTTCACGACGCGGCGGGCCGGCGGCGAGATGCGCGGCGTGCTGGAGCTCTTGGGCTGGAGCGACCACCCGGTCTTCCGGCTCGAGCAGCGGCATGAAACGGAGATTGTCCCGGTCCTACCCGGTGAGACCGCCGAGCGGCGCCGGATAGGGGACGGGCTCACCAGCGAGCGCCGCGGCGTCGTGCTGGCGGTCGCTTCGGCCGACTGCGTCCCCATCGTCCTTTTCGATCCTCTCTGTCCCGCCGCGACGGTGCTGCACGCCGGCTGGCGCGGCACGCGCTCGCACATCGCGCACTCCGGCGTCGACACCATGCGCCGCCTCTACGGCAGCTCTGCCGCCAGCCTGCGCGCCATGATCGGGCCGGCGATCGGCAGCTGCTGCTACCGCGTGGGGCGCGAGGTGATCGAGCAGTTCCGGGAGGCGGGGCATCGGGTGGATCGGCTGCTGCGTCCGGACGGTGAAGGAGGATTCCTCAATCTTTCGGAAGCGAACCGGAGCGACCTGGCGGAGGCGGGCGTGAATCCCGAGAACATCCGCTCCGCCGAGTTGTGCACCCGCTGCCTGGCGGGATTGTTTCCTTCCTATCGGCGCGACGGCGAGAGGACCGGGCGCATCCTCACTTTCGTGGCCTCCTCGCCGGAGGCCTGAGCGGATCGGGCGCCGGGCGCGCCGGCGCGGGAGGTCTCGGTGGCGCGATTCGATGCACAAGCTGCGGAGCTGGACGCGACCCTGCGAACGTTCCTGGCGCGCTACGAGACGGCGCTTCTGGGGGCGGCAGCGGAGGCCGCGGATTCTCTGGCGCGTGGCGGCAAGGTCCTCTTCTTCGGCAACGGCGGGAGCGCCGCCGAGGCGCAGCACTTCGCGGCGGAGCTGATCAACCGGATGATGCGGGACCGGCCGGCGTTGGCGGGGATTGCCCTGAGCACCGACGGCTCGTCGCTCACCAGCATCGCGAATGATTCGTCGTACGATCGGGTCTTCGCCCGCCAGATCGAGGCGCTGGGTCGCGCCGGCGACGTGGCGTTGGCGCTCTCCACCTCCGGCAACTCCCCCAGCATCCTGAGAGGCCTCGAGGCGGCACGCCGCCTGGACCTGGCGACCGTCGCCTTCCTGGGAAGGGACGGCGGCAAGGCCGCTTCCCTGGCGGATTGCGCGCTGATCGTCGAGTCGAGCGTGACGGCCCGGATCCAGGAGGTGCACCTCTTCGCCGGCCATCTCTACTGCGAGGCGATCGAGGAACGGCTCTACCCGCGCGGCGGTATCGCTCCCTGAAACGAAAAGCCCCGGGGCGAGCGCCCCGGGGCTTGCCTTCCCGCAAAACTCCGCTTTCTACTGGCTCAACTGCTTCGCCATCACCTTGATCTCGCCGGCATCGGCCGCCTTAGGTGCCAGCTCGAGATACTTGGTGAATTGGGCGACGGCCCCCTTGAAATCACCTTGCTTGACCAGGGCGTAGCCGAGCTCCCGGTGGGCGATGGCGTAGGAGGGATCCAGCTCGATCGCCTTCTGGAACGCCTTGACCGCCTCGTCGTTCTTGTCCCCGTTCTTGGCGATGGCGCCCACGTTGTACCAGGTCACCGCCGCGCGGCCCGGATCGGCGTCGGCGAGCGCCTTGTATTCCGCCTGGGCGGAAGCCTTGTCTCCCTTCTTCTCGTAGATGTTGGCAAGGCTGGCATGCAGCTCGGGCCGCTGCGGGGCGATCTCGACCGCCTTCTTGTAGTACTCCAGCGCCTTATCGGTGTTTCCGGCTTTGTCGTAGAGAGACGCGGCGTTGGAGTATGCCGAATCCTGCTCCGGCGAGATCGGGATCTCCGCCTCGAACTCCTTGAGCGCGTCTGCGTCCTGGCCCATTTGCGAGTAGGCGATGCCCAGATAAAAGTGGGCGCCGGGCTGGTCGGGCTTCAGCTGCAGGCTTTTCTGCAGCGGTGCCACCGCGGCGTCGTACTGCTTGGCATTGATGTAAGCCTTGCCGAGAGTGAACTGGATCGGGGCGTTCTCGGGGCTTTTCTCCAAGAATTCCTTGAGAATCGGAATGGCCTCTTCGTTCTTGCCCGCCTTGATCAGATCCACCGCCTCGGTCACCGTGTGGCTGCTCGTGGGGGGAGCCGCGGCGGGCGCAGGAGCCGCAGCTCCCGCGGCTGCCGGCGCGCCGGCGGCCGCAGCTTCTGGGGCCGTCCCGGTCGCTGCCGCCGGTGCCGCCGAGCCACCATGCTTTCCGGTGACCGCCTGGCGGACGGCGTTGTTGAACTCCGCCTCCTTGACCATGACGAAGTTGACCTCGTTCACGCCGCTGTCCCCCACCAGGACGGGGTGAAGGGAGGGGATTTCCTGCTTGGCGTTGAGGATGGTGTCGGTGTTGGAGCCGCGATCGTTGCGCTGCGAGTCGATCAGCTTCCAGTTCATCCTCAAGACGAGATATCCCTCCAGCTTGGGGATGACGCGCCACTCCGGCTCGATGCCGACGTCGAGGTAGGGGTAGATGTACTTCCCCTTCTTGCTGGTCTTCACCGGTCCGACCCGCTTGCCCGCGATCTTGGCGTTCTCGAACCAGATCTCCACTTTCTCCAGCGGCTTACCCGACGCATCGGTCACCGTCCCGCTCACCTTGGTGGTGTCACCCGCCTGCGCCGCCTTCCATGCTCCGGGCGCCAGCACCGCCAGGCTGAGCGCCACGGCGATCGCGCGAAACAACATCCTGCCTTTGTCCTTCATTTGTCCTACTCCCTCCAGGTCGACTGCCTGCGACCCGCCCTGATTATACGGGATTCTACCGTCTCTTCAATCGCCGCCGGCCCCCCGGGATTGCCGCCCCTTCCCGGGCTCCGCGCGCCGGAGAAGCCGCACCCGGCGACGAGAATCGCAGATGGGCGGCCAGCAGTAGGAGGTACAGGAAGCCCAGTCCGAGGTGCAGCCAGCCGGTGGCGTCGCGCCACGCCTGGGAGCCCAGAGCTTGCAGTACGTAGCCCGAAGCCACCATCGGAATCAGCAACGCGGCGGCGACAATTCCCGTCTTCCTGCCGCGACGGGCACGCGGGTCGCGGAATCGTCCGATGATGTGATCGCGCGTTATCAGACCGAGGCCGAAGACCAGCACCGGCGCGGCCAGGATGTGCAGCGCCGCGACCTGCGGCTGCCAGGGGTGCGACACCACCGAAAAGGGATCCTGGCTGCGGGCGAAGTGCCGCATCCAGCCGTACACCAGCCCGCTCACCCCGGTGGCCAGGCTCGCGGCCAGCAGGAGAATTTTCTCGGAACGGCCGATCACCGCTTCGACCCGGCGAAGCGGTGCAGGGCGAGGACCCGCCGGCAGGCGGCGGTAATCGCCTCCGCCGTCAGCGAGGCGCCGGTGAGCCCCCGGATGCCGCGCCGCAGCGCCAGATCCCCATCCAGATCCTTGCCCGAGAACTGCGCGCGCCAGGGCTCCTTGGCGAAGTAATCTTCGGGCTCGGCGAAGGAGAGGATGTCGATTCGCTGGATGCGGCCGTCGGGACGCAGCAGCACCATGATCGTCTCCGGCAGGGTCCTCACGATGTGCGTGTCGAACCAGGCGTACCCTGCGATCTCGGAACCGCGCTTCCCCACGTAATAGGAGAAGACGCTGCCGCCGAGAGGCGATCCTGCCTCCTTGGCGATCTTGAGGGTGTCGGCCTCGCTGAGATAGAGGGTCCGTCGCTCGACCTGCGCGGGAGGAGGGAAGGCGGAGCGCAGCGCCTCCTCCTGCGTCAGGTAGACCTTGGCCTCCGCCCGGGGGGGCGCGGCCAGGAGAACGGCGGCGGCAAGCACCGCAGTCCCCAGCAGCTTCGCAGGCCCGCTAGAAGATCCAGCCCAATCCGACATGGAACCCATCCACTCCCGTCCCGGCTGAATCATCGACATCCTGCACGTCCGCTTTGAGCGCCACCTGCGGAATCGGCTTCCAGGTTATGCCGGCTGTCCAGATCCGCTGATCCAGCGAAGGATCCTCCAGGAATCCGGCCGGGACGCCGTCCTGAGTGTCGAGCGCCTCGTGCCGCAGAAACAGCGAAAGCGACTGCCGCGCGCCGTCCTTGACGGACAGCAGGTCGTAAGCCCCTTCCAGATACCACCCCTTCTGCTTCTCCCCGACCGACTCCGTCGAGCCGGGAGCGATCGTCAGGGCCTGATCGATCTCCTCGACATCGTCGATCGACCCCCGCGCCCAGACTCCGCGGGCCTGGAAGCCGCGCTTTTCGTACAGGGCATGCAGATCGTAAACCGTGGTCCGCGCCCGCGCATCGAGCTGTCCCTGCGCCGCCGCGCCGGAGAAGGCGGAGACTCCGGCCACGAGCCCCGGGACTCGTGTCAGGTCCAGACGCGCCGTCAGGGCGAAATCGTTCGCCAGCGATTGCGACCCGCCCTGCCTTCCTTCGCGTATCCCCTCGTCGGCCGAGAATCCCAGCGCGTCGAGGCCGGCGACCAAATAGGCCCGGTAGGCGAGATAGTCGGTTTCCCCGTAGACGCCCGCGCCGTTCTCCCGCCAGGTGGACGGCAGGATTACCGTCTCGACGCGGGGGCGCAGGACTCCGTGGAAAGTCGTCGGCTCGTGCATCTCGTTGAGGATCCCCATCGGGAGGAGCAGCAGCCCGGCCCGGGCATTCAGGGCTTTCTTCCAGAGGAAGTCGACGTAGGCGAACTCGACCGACACCTCACCCTTTTCCTCATCCCCCTCCCCCGTGGTGGCATGCTCGAACTCGATCTCGGAGTTGAAGAGGATCCGATCGTTCCATTTGTACCCGAAATAGAGGACCGCGCGCAGGAGGTCCAGCGTATCGTCGGCTCCGGAAGGATCGCCCGAGTCCATCCGGCCGGCCGCGTCGGTGTAGGTCAGCTCGCCGTAGCCTCCCACCGACACTCCTTCACGCACCTTGTAGATCTTGGAAGCGGCCGGCCCCAGTCCGTGAACCGGCTCCTGCGCGATGGGCGCCGCGGCCTCGCCGATCTTGAGGTGCTCGATCTCCCGGCTCAGCGCGTCGATCTGCTCCTCCAGACGTGCGATTCGGTCGGCCTGCTCGCCGCCCGCCGCGCCTCGCAGCGCCGCCAGCTGCGCCTCGAGCTCGCGAATTCTTCGTTCCAGCTCCTTCAGGCGCGCCTCGCTGTCGGCAGCGGCCTCCGCCGCGACGCTCTTCGGAGCGGGGCCCGGCGCGGCCGCGGCGGCGAGCGGGACCGCCTCCAGAAGACCTCCCATCAAAACGATGCCTGCGGCAAATTTAGCGAGCTTCGACACGCAGCCTCCCATCGGCGGGGTCCTCGGGACCCACAATGACGAACAGGGTGCTCTCCGGGTCTCCCGGCAGGTTCGCCACCACCGGAGCGACTCCTCGGGAAGGTGACCGAGGCTGGACGAAAACAGCGATGAGATCGTGCCGCGCGCGGGCGTATTCGAGGCCGCGTTGCGTACCCATGACGAAAAGAGCGGTGGAGAGGGCATCGGCCGACGTGGCCCGCGCGGCCACGGCGGTGGCGCTGCCGCTGCCCGCGATGGGAAGCCCCGACTCCGGATCCAGGACTTCCCCCGGGCGCTCGGCGTTGCCGCTGGTGGCGGCCGAGGCGTTCTTCAGGACCAGGGTGACGATTGATTGATCGCGGCGCTGGGGATCGGAAACTCCGATGCGCCAGCCCTTCTCGCCCGGAGGAGCCCCCAGCGCCAGCAGCTGCCCACCGGCGTCGAGCAAGGCGGCGCTGATGCCCCGCCCGCGCAGCAGCGCCGCCGCCTGGTCGAGCGCGATCCCCTTGCCGATGCCGCCGAAATCGAGGCCCGAGCCCGTGGGGATTGAGACCCAGCGTCGCGTCGCATCGACCTCCACCGCGCTCCAGCGCGGTCGGGCCTTCGTGGAAGGGACCGAGACGGCCGCAGGCTGTCCGCGAAAGACTCTGGTCAGCGGCTCGACCGTCGGATCGAAGGCGCCGCCGGTCGCGCCGGCCCAGTGCAGCGCCACGCTCACCGCCTGCAGCAGATCCTCCGACACTTCCGCGTTACCCATCCCGGCCCTCGCGTTGAGGCGGGAGACCTCGCTCTTCCGGTCCCAGTTGCTCAGGATCCTCTCCCAGCGCCCCACCTCGTCGAGCGCCGCCTCCAGGGCCGCGGCGGTGGCAGCAGCGTCGCGTCCCGCGGGCGCTTCGAAGCGGAACACCGTTCCCATCAGGTAGCGGGCCCGCACCATCCTGGCCGAGGGCTCGGCGGCGTGGTCCTTCGCCGCCGCGGGCCAGGCGGCCGCGAGAAGCACCAGCGCGCAGAGTCCCGGCGGCATCCCCGGGCGCCTCATCGCTTCCGCCCGCGATCCGGGGGAAGCTTCCCGCAGCGCACGCACACGCCCAGGAGCTGGACTCCCCGGCGCTCGGCCGTGAATCCCTTCCGCCGGCAGAGGCGGCCCAGGAGCTTCTCCAGCGCCGGGCTGCACAGCTCGGCGGAGTGTCCGCAGCGGACGCAGCAGAAATGGATCGGACTGCGATTGTCGCTGCGCCGCTCGTAGACCGCATGCTTCTGGCCCAGGGCGAGCCGGACGAGCAGGTCGCAGCGCACCAGCTGGTCGAGCGTGCGGTAGACGGTGGCGCGCGACACGGAGACGCCCCGGCCGCGAAAGCGCTCCATCAGGTCGTCCGCCGAGAACCGTCCGAGCGATCGCGCGGCGATTTCGCGCAGGATCGCGCGGCGTCCCGCCGTGCTCCGGAGCCCGCCTCCTTCGAGAAACCGGTTGACCACGCTCTGCCGGGGCATCCCTGCCTCCATCGGAGATTGCGACTCAGTCTCAATAATGGGCGGGACTCTAGCGCATCCCGCGGGACGGGTCAAAC
>DASTZC010000043.1 GCA_035764505.1 Candidatus Polarisedimenticolia bacterium | reverse complement strand
CCGAGTACGTCCCGGAGTCTTTCGGCGTCTCGCCCGACGGCACGCGGCTGATCGTGGCGCGCAGCGAGATTCTCCGCAGCTTCATGATGGCCGAAGGTCTCCCCGGCGTCGCATTTCCTCAGCGCAAAACTCGCTGATTCTCCTGAGAGCCTGAGCCCGAGCTGGGGCACCCTCGGCCGCTCTTCGCCGTCGCGTCCAAGGGTGCCCCTGCCCGGGCTCAGAATGCGCCGGATTCTGGAGATCGTAACGCGCGGGGATTATCCTCGGTTTCGGAATACGAAAGCGCGAGGAAAGATTCAGCCGTCGGCCGACATTCAATAAATCGGAATTTCGAGGGAGGAAACTATGAAGATCGGAGTGTTAGGGTCGGGGGACGTCGCAAAATCGCTCGCCGGCGGGTTCGTCAAGCATGGGCACGAGGTGATCATGGGGACTCGATCGCCGGAGAAGCTGTCGGAATGGGCGGCTCAGAATCCCAAATCGAAGGTGGGATCCTTCGAAGAGGCGGCTCGGAACGCCGACGTCGTCGTCCTCGCGGTGAAGGGGACCGCCGCGCAGAAGGCGCTGCAGGCGGCGGGGAAGGAGACCCTTGCGGGGAAGATCGTCATCGACGCGACCAACCCGATCGCCGACGAGGCTCCCGTCAACGGCATCCTGAAGTTCTTCACGAGCCTGGACAACTCGCTGATGGAGCAGCTGCAGCGCGAGTTTCCGAACGCCCGGTTCGTCAAGGCCTTCAACTCGGTCGGCAGCTCGCTCATGGTGAACCCGAAGCTCGAGGGAGGGCGGCCCACCATGTTCATCTGCGGCAACGACGAGTCTTCGAAGGAGACGGTCGTGGGGATCCTGGATCAGTTCGGCTGGGAGGTCGCGGACATGGGAAAAGCCGAAGCGGCCCGCGCCATCGAGCCGCTCTGCATGCTCTGGTGCATCCCGGGGTTCCTGCGCAACGACTGGACCCACGCTTTCAAACTGATGTCCTGAGCACCGCCGTCAGCGGATCTTCTAATCTCACACGATTTCCGAGGAGGAAATACCAGCCTCCCCAAGATCAAATGCCGGCCGTTGACGCGCGGCAGCCTTCTGCCGCCGCGTCCAACGGTGCCCTGCCCGGGCCAATCAGGACCGTGGTTTATAGGCCTTTCCAGGAACACCACCGAGGGCCAGGACCACCAACCCCTTGTCGCCCGGCAAAATCTTGCGCTTCTGACCCGGGCCGACCCGCGCCAGAATCCCCGGCTTCAAATCCCAGGTCTGATCTCCGGCGACCAGCTTTCCGTCGCCTTCCAGGACGACGTAGGCCTCTTCCTGTCCGCTCTTCGCCTCGTCGTGATCGGGATAATCCTTCCAGTTCGGCGGCATCCGGATCAGGTTCATACCCCAGGCGCTGACTCCGAGAGTCTTTCCCGCGTAGTTGAACCTTCCCTCGCCCTGGTAGCTATCCAGCTCCTCGATCTTCTTCACCGTGACGTCCGCCATGATTTCTCCTTGATAGCGATAAGACCGGTGGCCTGCTCCGTCTTGAGCGGCTGGTTTTCTACCCTACCTCCCCAGGCCCGTCTCGGCCACCTTCTTCGGGATCCGCTTCAGCTCCGCCAGATCCGGGTCGGCGTCGCGCCAACCCGACATCGCCGCCTGGAACTCCCGGGTCGCGCCGGCGGCATCTCCCTTCTTCTGCAGCACCAGCGCCATCGCCAGGTGGCTGCCGCCGTAAGCGGCGTCGTGGTCCAGCATCTGCTCCGCGGTGTATTCCGCCAGCTTCCAGTCCCCGGCATCGCGCGCCCTGCGGGCCATCACCTCCAGGCGGAACAAGGCCTGCGACCAGGCATCGGGCCCCGGCATGGCGCGCAGCTTGCGCTGGACTTCCTTCAGGACGTTCCGCCCCTCGCTCTGCTTGCCGGTCCGCATCAGGATCTCGCCGCGCAGCGCCTCGACCAGCGGCTCGACGGTGGAACGCCGCGGCACGATCCCGGGAGTCACGACCGGAACATTCGCCAGCTCCTTTTGCGCTGCTTGCAGCTCGCTTTCGGCCTCCTTGATCTTCCCGAGATCGATGAGTGCCTCCCCCGCCAGAGCGTGCCCCGCCGTGCGGGACTGGGGGTAATCGGAGCTCGTCATCTTTCCGGCCGCCTCCAGCGCCTCGGCATAGCGGCCACGATGAATGAGGAAGCCGGGCATCTCCCGCTTGTTGAAGGCGGGATAGGCGCCCACCGAGCCGAGCTCCGCCGACTCACGGAAGGTCTTCTCCGCCGTCTTCATCTGTCCTTTGTGCTCGAAACAGCTGGCCAGGAGATCCAGGTTATGGCCATGGTGCCAGTCGAAGGCGGGGTCGATCTTCTCGGCTTTGTAGTAAGCGTCCTCCAGCGCGTCAGCCTTTTGGAACTGGGCGATGGCTTCGTCGACCCGGCCGACACGGCGCAAGTCGTGGCCCCACATGTGCGCGGCATGCGGGATGGCCGGGGCCAGCTTCGCGTACGCTTCGCCATGCTGCAGAGCCTCTTCCATCCGGCCAATCGTCTCGAAGGAGTGGACGAGATAGTGGTGCGCCGTGGCGTGGTCGGGGACCAGCCGCAGCGCCCGCTCGTAGAAGGCCACCGTCGGCGCGCCGCCGCGCTGTCCGCGCCCGGAGGCATTCCCCTCGTCGGCATTGCCGCGCAGGATCCAGAGCTCCGGGTCGTCGGGATCCGCGGCGAGCGCCTCATCAATCGACTTCTTGTAGGCCTGATACTTGGCGTCGCTTTCCAGATCCTGCATCGCCTCCAGCTGCTTGCCGCGAATCTCGAACCGGCGCCGCTCCCGCGCGCTGATGCCATCCGCCAGCGCCTTCCCCTTGTTGAACCAGCTCTGCGCCGCCTCGGCGTTGTCCAGGCCGGAGGCGACCCGGCTGAGCCCCAGGTAAGCCATGGCCAGCTTCGGATCCAGACGCAGCGCCTGGTGGAAAGAGCGCGACGCCTCGATCCAGACGTAAGACTCCAGGTAATTCAGGCCTTGATTGTAGAAAGCCTGCGCCTGCGGGTCCGACGTGGTGACCGTTTCGCGGGAGTTTCCCACGCCGTCCCGGAGCGTCACCTGCCGCTCGAGAAGCTCCTCGGGGACGTAGCTGGGAGGAGCGGCACAGCCGGCATGCGGGTCCTCCTCCGCCGCCCGGGGTGACCCCGCCAGCATCCCGAGCAGGAGCATGAATGCCATCATCCCAGCGAGCTCGCCTCTTCTCATCGGATTGCCCTCTCCATGAACATGAATTGTTCGGCGCTCTCGCGCAGATTCATCTCAGCGCGCCGATTTCGACAGCCGGTACAGCAACACGGCCGCCCGCTTCGTCTGGGTCGGAAGCGTCGTCAGATCCGCCGTCTCCTCCGGCGTGTGACCGCCGCGCCCCTTCAGCCCCAGCGCGTCCAGGATCATCGGAATCTTTCCATCCAGGTAGGCGACGTCGGCGGCCCCCGCCCGGTCCGGATCGCCCGCCGTGACCGGGCCGAGCCCCAGGTCCCGGCTCGCCTCGTCGTACATCGCCAGGAGCCGGCTGTTCCCCTCGCTCGGCGCCAGGGGGGGATACCCTTCGTCGAACTCGAGCGTCGCCCGGGTGCGGGGCAGCGACGCCGAGACGATCTCCTTCATCTTCTCCTGCGCACGCTGGAACTGCGCCTGCGTGAGTGCCCGCAGGTCGCCGGGGACTTCCGCCTCGGCGGGCACGACATTCCCCTTGCCCGAAGCGCTGCCGGTCGTGGCCTCCGCATCGAGCGTGACGTGCGTTCCTCCCAGGATCAGCCCCGGGCTGAGCGTCAGATGAGCTTCCCCGGCGAAGGATTCGCGGAAAGCGTCGAGGATGCGCGCCGCCTCATAGATGGCGCCCGCTCCCACGTCCGGAGTGAAGATCTGCGAAGAATGGGCCGCCTTGCCTTCGGTCCGGATTCTCCAGGAGATTGATCCTCGCCGTGCCGTCACCACATGCTCCGGCTTACCGTCTCCGTCCTCGAATCCCAGCGCGAATTCGGCCCCCTCGGCCGCCGCGATCAGCGCTTCCCGCGCCAGGTGGCGCGGGCTCCCCGCGTCTTCCTCGTCGCCGCTCATCACCACGACGACGTTCATCGACTTGAGGACGCCGGCCGACTGCAGTGCCTGCAGCGCCGCGATCAGGATGACGTCTCCCCCTTTCATGTCGGTGATTCCGGGACCGCGCGCGGACGCGGCATCAATCCGCTCGAAGCGCTGGAAGGGACTCTCCTTCTCGAAGACCGTGTCGAGATGGCCGATCAGGACGATGCGCGGCCCCTTGCCGGGATGAACCGCAATCAGATGCCCCGCCCGACCGAAGGCCTCTCCTTCCGCCCAGGTGACCCGGAATCCCAGCTTCTCCAGCTCCGGGCGGAACAGCTCTCCGACTTCCCGGACTCCCGCCAGATTGTGGGTCCCGCTGTTGATGTTGACGGCGCGCTCCAGCAGCGCCAGCGATTCCTCGTTGTGGGCGTCGACGTAGCGCACCAGGGCCTGCTCGGTGCGTGCCAGATGGGAGGAAGCAGCGCCGGCGCCCGCGTGGGAGAGCGCCAGGAGCGCGGCGAGTGCCGGGATCCCGAATCGCCGCATCGCGCGCTTCATCGAGGCCCCCGTCCGGCCGGCTCGCCTCACTTGCGGACGTACTTCCAGTTTCGGGCCTTCCCCTCCGACATCCAGGCCACCGCGGTTTCCAGACGCTTTTTCCGCGTCGTCTCACCCTTGGCTTCCACCACCCACTCGACATATTCGCGCTTGTGGCTCGGGCTGAATTCCTCGAAGGTCGCCATCGCCTTGCGGCTCTTGCGCAGGGCGCTCAGGAAGTAATCGGGGACTTTCAGGGGACGCGGCTGCTTCGGCCTCGCGCGCGAGGCGACCTTGACCCCCGCGTCATTCAGAGCGGCGGCCTCCTTGACGTAGCCCACCAGGACGGCTCGCGCCGGCAAATCGGACTTCTTCATGATCCGGCCGAACTCCCCCATCGCCGACTCGCGCGTCGCCGCCAGCTCGGGATGCTGCTCCGCCAGCAGCTGCCCCTTCCAGAACCCGAAGGCGCAATGCGACTTGAAGGCCGCCATGCTGCAGAGGATCCCCTTGTGCATGAAATGCGGGAAGCCCCACTTGAGGACCTCCTCCGTCCCGGGGCAGCCGGCGTGCACCACGGAGCGCAGGTGCTCGAGGATGGGTCGGGCGAAATCGGCGGACTTGGCGATGTAGGCGTCTACCGCGGGGTTCTTCTCTCCCATGGCTCCTCCGGGCTGATAAGGGCGGCGGCGGGCCCGCCCACTGACCGCGTCATGTCGGAAGCCCAGATACTATGCGATCCGAAAACCCGGTGGAACCCCACCGCTGCCTGGCCGGAAGGGCAGGTTGCTGACCGGGAGGACTTGGGGTAGGCTGCGCCCCTCATCCTCACCCCCCTCTCCGCCGATCGGAGTCGGCACTTTGCTGGAGGAGCCATGCGTCGTAGGGTTCGTTGGGGCCTGCTGCTGATGTTAGCGCTGTTTACCGTGGGTTGGTTCGCGACGGATGGCTCGGGACTTTTCGCGGCGGTGAAGAACAGCGACCGGAGCCAGAGCTGGGAGTTCACGATTCCCATCCGTTACATCAACGGCAC
>DASTZC010000042.1 GCA_035764505.1 Candidatus Polarisedimenticolia bacterium | reverse complement strand
TTCTCGAAGAACATGATCACGTCGTACTTCTGGGCCCCGATTCCGAGCGCCACCCCGCCGGTCCCCATCTTCATGTAGGTGCGCTTGCCGGTCGACTTGTCGACCGCGACGCCGGAGCCGCCGCCTCCCGTGAAGATGAAGGTGACCCTCATGTTGTCGAACACGGCATAGCCGTAGGACTTCTCGAACAAGGCGGGTGCTCCTTCGGACTTGGCGAGGACCTCGTCCAGCGCCTCCTTGGCCGCCTTGTCGATCTCGGCGCGCTTCTCGGCGTTGGTCTCGGCCTTCTTCTCCTCTTTCTTCTGCTCCTCGGCGAACACGGCCGGCACGGCCAGAACACCCAGGAACAGGGACGCGGCCACCAGCTTCCTAATCATGGGACCCTCCTTGGTCATGATGCCCGGGACGGGCAACGCTTCCGACTGACTCGTATCTGCGAGGTGACGCATTCTACTCCCGGAGACGATTTCGTGGGGGCCGGGACTCGGGTCCCGGGGGCCCACGCGACGTCGCTCCACCGTCGCCCGACGGGGGGTTGCGTGAAGCATGACACCAGGCGGTTCCGGCCAGGCCAAGAGTGTCTGAAAACCGCCGAGGTCCATTTCCCCTCGCGGCGGCAATCTGGACACTCGGGCACGCCCGCAAGGGTCTCGGGCGACTCGGCTTGCCAGGGGGGCGCGGCATTACCGGCCGGAGATCACCAAAATGTCACCCAGGGCAGCCGCCGCACACGACGTTTATGTGATCCCATTCCTGTTTTAGTTATCACCTTGCTGACACCGCATCTCGAACCTAATTTGTCGGGGTGGATTCCATGCCGCGTTCCCGGGGTGTAACCCGGGGGCGAAATTCATCAACGAGGAAAGCCATGGCCCGAAGCAGCTGGTACAAGAACACAGGGGCCGGCGAAGCCGGCCGATGGCACGCCGCGGCGCGCGCTCTTGTCGTCGCGCTCCTGCTCTGCCTGGGTGCCGTCCACGGCTGGGCGCAGCAAACGGATCCGAAGCCGAGCAAGCCCAAGAGCACTCAGAAGCAAGCCAACCAGAAGTCCGGCGGCGCGAAGCAGGTGGCGCCGGCGGCCGACGCGAAGCCGACCGAGCCGAAGTCCAGCGACGCGAAGCCGGCCACCGTCAAGCAGGCCGATCCGAAGCAGAGCGAGCAGCAGCAGATGCGAGGTCTCGACGAGCAGATCCAGGAGATCAAATCCGACGTACTCAGCATGAGCCAGGAGCTGCGCGGCCTGGAGGAGAAGCTGCTGTACCCCTCGGGCACCCAGATCGCCATCTTCGTCGGGATCGCCAAGGACGACACGATGCGCCTCGACGCGGTGAAGCTCCAGATCGACGGCCAGCTCGTCGCCCATTACATCTACAGCGCCAAGGAGCTCGAAGCCCTGCGCAAGGGCGGCGTGCAGCGGATTTACGTCGGCAACGTCGCGACCGGGAATCACAAGCTCGAAGTGCTCGCCGAAGGGAAGCTCGACAGCGGCTCCGATTTCAGCCACGCGCAGAGCTTCACCTTCAGCAAGGAAGTGAAGCCGAAGCTGGTGGGATTGACGCTCGCCGGCTCCGGCGACGCCCCGATCGCCCTGGGAGAGTGGTAAACGACGATGCGCGCGCCACGCCGGCTCATCGGATTCGGACTGGTCCTGGGGCTCGTGGCCCGTCCGTCCGTGGGCGCCGACTTGAAGGATCTCTATTTCGGCGAGGCGCTGTATCACGCCTATCAGGGGCAGTTCTTCGAAGCCATCGAGCGGCTCGACACCGAGCTCGCCCAGTACCATGGCCTGGACGAGCCCAAGCTCGACACGCTCCACTACCACGTCAATGACGCCGAGTTCTCCGTGGGCGACTTCGAGCTCGACTACCGCATGCACCATCGCGCCGGCCGGGCCATCAAGGCGGTCCTGGAAGGCGCCGTCGACGAGTCGGTGCGCAACGAGGCCGCCTTCCGGCTGGCCCGCATCGAATTCCAGAAGGACCAGCTCGACGACGCGCAGAACGCGCTGGGGCGGATCCAGGGCACGGTGCCCGAGGAGATCAAGGACGACGTCGAGTTCCTGCGGGCCAACCTCGACATGGCGACCGGGCAGCCCGGCGAGGCCGTCAAGGTCCTCAAGCAGATGCGCAGCGACGAGAGTCTGGCCGGCTTCTCCGCCTACAACCTCGGCATCGCGCTGCTGCAGGACGGCCGGCCCAAGGAGGCGATCGAGCAGCTGGACAAGGCAGGGCAGCTTCCCTCCCGCGATTCCGCCGATTGGGCGATCCATGACAAGGCCAACCTGGTGCTCGGCACCATGCTGTTCGAGGCGGGCGAGTTCGATCGGGCCAAGCAATCGCTGGACCGCGTGCACCTCGAAGGGCCGTTCTCGAACCAGGCGCTGCTGCGGGCCGGCTGGGCCGAGGCCACGGCCGAGCACTACGACCGCGCGCTGGTTCCGTGGACCATTCTGGTGAACCGCGAGCCGACCGACGTCGCGGTCCAGGAAGCCCTGCTCGCCGCCCCGCATGCCTACGCCAGCCTGAACCTGCACGGGCGCGCCGCGCTGATGTACGGCCACGCCCTCGAGGTCTTCACCGGCCAGATCGAGAAGGTGGACGCCTCGATCGCCAGCATCCAGGACGGTCAGTTCCTCAAGGCGCTGACCCGCGAAGAGAGCCGCGAGGACGAGAACTGGGTGATCCGCCTGCGCACTCTGCCCGGCGCGCCGGAAACCTATTACCTCATGGAGCTGATGGCGTCCCACGACTTCCAGACCGCCCTGCACAACTACCTCGATCTCGAGGACCTGCGTACCAAGCTGACGGCCTGGAAGACGGGTCTCGACGCCTTCGAGGATCTCATCCGCCTGCGCAAGCAGAACTACGAGCCCCTCCTGCCGGAGGTCGACGCCCAGTTTCGCGAGGTCGACTCGCGCATGCGCCTGCGCCTCGAGGAAAAAAAGCACCTGGGCGAGCGCCTGCACGCGATGCTGACGGTGCCGCGGCCGGAATACCTGGCCACCGCCGAGGAGCGCATCGCCGGCGAGCGCCTCACGGCTATCGAGAAGGCGCTGGGCAGCTCGAACACGCCGCAGGCGGCGGCGCTGCACGAGCGTGTCGCGCGCCTGCGCGGGACGCTGACCTGGCGGCTCCGGACCGAGTACCAGGATCGGCTGAGCGCCGCCTACAAGCACCTCGAGGAGCTGGACACACACGTCGAGACGCTCACCCGGCAGTACGACGCCTTCGTCCGGACCCGCCAGGCGGCGACGCACAGCTACGTCGGCTACGACGCCCAGATCGAGCGGCTGCGCGAGCGCGTGGCCGCCGCGCTGGAGCGCGTCGACACCACGATGAGCCGCCAGGGAGCCATGATCGAGACCGTCGCCGTCAACCAGCTCAACCTCCGTCGCGACCGCCTCCTGGTCCAGCAGACCGAGGCGCGCTTCGCCGTAGCCGACAGCTACGATCGGGCCACCCGGGTCCAGAACGGGGCCGAGGCACGCTGATGCGCCGACCATTCATCCCGATCCTGCTCGCTCCCTCCCTCGTCATCGGCTGCGCCTCGCACCATCAGAGGACGCCGGGGACGCTGGCGGAGCTGCGTGACGTGCGTCCCGATCTCCAGGAGACGACCGTCGAGCAGGGGCTCGATCAGGCGATGGAAGCCTACCGGCGCTTCCTCGAGGAGACCCCGCAGACGGCGATGACTCCCGAGGCGATGCGGCGGCTGGCGGACCTGCAGCTCGAGAAGCAGTTCGGCATCCGGGCGGGCGATGGCAGGCCGAAACAGATGGCCGCCCCGAAGTCGGGGGAAGCGCCCAAGGGAAAGAAGATGCCCAACCTGGCGGCGGAAGTCGCGCGCGCCTCGGGCCGTGAATCGGACAAGGACTTCGAGAAGCGCACGACGGCGGAGAGCGGTCTGCCGCAGGAGAGCGGTGGCGGCGCGCCGGATGCCGGCGCCCTGCCCCTGGCGGCCGATCCCAAGGGTCCTCTCGAGGCGATTGCTCTCTATCAGAAGCTGCTCACCGAGTACCCGAGCTACGAGAACAGCGACCAGGTCCTCTATCAGATGGCACGGGCCTACGACGAGCTCGGTCGCACCGAAGAGGCGATGGAGGTCATGGAGCGCCTGATCAAGGCGAACCCCGGCTCCACGCACATCGACGAGGTGCAGTTCCGGAGGGGAGAGTTCTTCTTCACGCGCCGGAAGTTCCGCGACGCGGAGAACGCCTATTCGGCCGTCATAGGCCTGGGCACCAACTCCGAGTATTACGAGCTCGCCCTCTACAAGCTCGGCTGGACCTTCTACAAGCAGGACCTCTACGAGGAGGCTCTCGACAAGTACCTGGCGCTGCTCGATTACAAAGTCTCGATCGGCTTCAACTTCGACGAGAGGCACGAGGAGGAGGACGACCGGCGCGTCGCCGACACCTTCCGGGTCATCAGCCTGAGCTTCAGCAACCTCGGCGGGCCGGAGGCCGTCCAGGAGTACTTCACAGGATCCAAGAGCCGCCCCTACGAAGACCGCATCTACGCCAATCTGGGAGAGCACTACCTGGCCAAGCTGCGCTACGACGACGCGGCCAAGACCTACAATGCCTTCATCACTCTCCATCCGTTCCACCGCGCCGCGCCCAGGTTCAGCATGCGCGTCGTGGAGATCTTCACGCAGGGCGGCTTCCCCAAGCTGGTGCTCGAGGCGAAGCGCGATTTCGCGCAGCGCTACGGTCTGCAGGCCGAGTACTGGAAGCACGTCAAGCTGGAAGAAGCCCCGGAAGTGGTGGCTTACCTGAAGACGAACCTCAACGACCTCGCGACGCACTATCACGCGCAGTATCAGAAGGCCCCGGAAGGGGATGAGAAGCAGGCGAACTATCGCGAGGCGGTCCGCTGGTACGGCGATTACCTCGAGTCCTTTCCCACCGAGGCCGATACGCCGCCGGTCAACTACAAGCTCGCGGACCTTCTCCTCGAGCACAAGGACTTCGACGAGGCTGCGAAGCAGTACGAGCACACCGCCTACGGCTATCCGGAGCATCCCCAGGCAGCCGCCGCGGGCTATGCGGCGGTCTACGCCTACCGCGAGGAGCTCAAGGTCGCGGACGAGCAGCGGCGCGGGGCCGTCAAGGCCCAGACCGTCGCGAGCTCCCTCAAGTTCGCCGACACCTTCCCGCAGCACGAGCACGCCGCGGAAATCCTGGGAGCGGCAGCCGACGACCTGTTCGAGATGAAGGACTACCGCACCGCCGTGAGCACCGCGCAGCGGGTGATCGACACTTATCCGGCCGCGGAGCCGGGCATCCGGCGCGACGCCTGGGTGGTCGTGGCGCACGGCTCGTTCGAGCTGGCCGACTACCCGCAGGCCGAGAAGGCTTACACCCAGGTGCTGGCCGCCACGCCGCAGGACGACAAGTCACGCGCCGGACTCGTCGACAACCTCGCCGCCTCGATCTACAAGCAGGGCGAGCTGGCGAGGGACGCTCAGGACTATCGCGCCGCGGCCGATCACTTCCTGAGAATTCGCACGGCGGCCCCCACGTCCACCATCCGCCCGAACGCCGAGTACGACGCCGGTGCCGCCCTGATGCAGCTGAAGGACTACACCGCGGCCGCGCAGGTGCTCGAGGCGTTCCGCAGCGACTACCCGAAGCACGAGCTGAACCACGAGGCCACCAAGCAGATCGCCTTCGCCTACAAGGAAAGCGGCCAGCTCGCGAAAGCGGCCGGAGAGTACGAGCGCTTCGCCTCCGATTCGGAGGATCCGGCGGTGCGCGGCGAGGCGCTGCTGGTCGCCGGAGATCTGTACGGGCAGTCCAACGATTCGCAGCACGCGCTGGGCGTCTACAAGAAGTACGTCGACGAGTTCCCCCACCCGATCGAGACGGCCCTCGATACCCGCTTCAAGATCGCCGAGATCCACAAGGCGGCGCACGAGGACTCCCTGTACCGGCAGGAGCTGAAGGAGATCGTGCGCATCGACGCGGGCGCCGGCAAAGAGCGGACCCCGAGGACCAAGACGATCGCCGGACGATCGGCGCTCGTCCTGGCGGAGGACCAGTACAAGGAATTCACCGCCGTGAAGCTGGTGCAGCCGTTCGAGACCAGCCTGAAGGAGAAGAAGAAGCGCATGGACGCGGCGATCGACGCCATGGATTCGCTGGTCGGCTACGAAATCGGCGAAGTCACGGCGGCCGCCACCTATTACATGGCCGAGACCTACTACGATTTCAGCCGCTCACTGGCCGACTCCGAGCGCCCCAAGGACCTGAGCGCCGCCGACCTGGCGGAGTACGAGCAGGCCCTCGACGAGGAAGCCTTCCCGTTCGAGGAGAAGGCCATCGAGTTCCACCAGAAGAACCTGGAATTGCTGCGGGCCGGCGTCTTCAATGCCTGGACCGAGAAGAGCCTGGGCAGGCTGGGCGAGCTGGTGCCGGGACGCTACGCGAAGAAGGAGACGAGCAGCGGCTTCCTCGACACGCTCGAGGGATATGTCTACCGCTCGCCCCTGCCGCCGCCACCGCCCGCGCCGGCCCCTGGAAGCGAGGCGCCGCAGACGGAGCCGGCCCCGACGACCGAGCCGGCCCCGGCGACGGAGCCTACGCCTGGCGCCGAGTCTGCGCCGAAGCCGCCGAAGCACCGGGGGAAGCGATGAGAGATGGCTGCAAGCTCGCCGTGAGAATGCCGGGCCGGGCCATTCTGCTTCCGGCGTTGGCCCTTGCACCGGTGCTGGTGATTGGCTGCGCCTCGCAACCGCACCAGAAGGCTGCGGCGCCGGTCGAGCCGGTCACGGCGCGAGCGCACCCGACCGTGCAGCAGGCGACGGTGGCACGGGACCCGGGCGGATTCACGATCACGCAGGCCGCGAGCATCCCCGGCGAGGCGCGCTCCGACTACGAGGCGGCGGTGCGCAAGCTCAAGGAGGAGCGTTACGACCAGGCCATCCCGCTGCTGCTCAAGGTGACCGAGCGCGCTCCCGAAGCGACGGCGGCGCACATCGATCTGGGCATGGCCTACGCGCAGACCGGAGACCTCGACAAGGCCGAATCCAGCCTGCAGCAGGCGCTGGAGCTGAATCCCAAGCACCCCGTCGCCCTCAACGAGCTCGGACTGGTGCAGCGGCGCAAGGGGGAATTCGCCAAGGCGCGCGCCAGCTACGAGGCGGCGCTGGCGGAATTTCCCGACTTTCATTACGCGCACCGCAACCTCGCCATCCTGTGTGACCTTTACCTCGGGGACGCCGAGTGCGCCCTGCAACACTACTCGACCTATCAGGGTCTGGTTCCGGGGGACACCGAGGTCGCCAAGTGGATCGCCGACCTTCAGAACCGCAAGGGGAAGGGCAAAGGGGGGAAGCCATGAGCCGAAGCTGGTTGCTCGTGTTCCTGCTGGCGACGGGGCTCGCCATGGCCGACGACCCGGCCAAGCCTGCCGCCGCCGAATCGCAGGCGAAGAAGAAGGAAGGCGCAGCCAAGCCCGCCGCCTCATCCGGCAAGAAGAAGACGAAGAAGAAGGAGGAGGCGGCCAGGCCCGCCGCCGGTGCGGCCGAAGGGCAGGAGCAGAAGAAGGAAGACGAAACCCAGACAGCCGCAGGCGCCACCGTGGCGCAGCCGCAATCGAAAGAAGACGACCCCGACCTGGGCATGTCGATCCTGGGGAACCAGGAAGCTCCCAAGGCGCTGGTCATCGTTCCCTGGAAGAGCTCGGAAATCGGCGCCTCGCTCGGCATCTCGACGATGCTGGACGATTCCAGGCAACCCATCGACAAGGAGGTGTTCATGCGGGTGCTGAACTACTACGAGTTGATGTCAAAAACGACGCGCCAGAGCGGCGTGCCGGCCGGAACCCCTCCGGCGCGGCCTGCCCCCACGGCGCACGGGAGGAAGTCATGAGTTTTGCGGAGCTAATCGGCAACGTAGGCACCTTCGGTATGTCGGTGATGATCTGCCTCGCCCTGCTCTCGGTCTATTCGGTCGGGGTGATGGTGGACAAGCAGCGCCGGTTCAACGCGGCCATCAAGCAGTCGAAGTCCTTCAAGCCCGCCTTCGCCAAGTATCTCCACGGAGGAGAGCTGCAGGACGTTTTGGACGCCGCGCGCAAGCACCCGAATTCTCACGTGGCCAACGTGGTCTCGGCGGGCATCGTCGAGTACGGCGTGGGGAACAACGACGGCGATCGCGACGACACGCTCGAGCTGGTCACGAGCACGCTCGAGGACTCCCGGGCCGAGACCATGATCCAGATGAAGCGGGGACTGGGCCACCTGGCCACCATCGGCTCCACGGCGCCCTTCATCGGACTGTTCGGCACCGTGCTGGGCATCATCAGCTCGTTCCGCGGCATCGCGGCCACGGGGTCGGGCGGCATGGCGGCGGTCTCGGGCGGTATTTCCGAGGCGCTGGTGGCGACGGCCCTGGGCATCTTCGTCGCCATCCCGGCGGTCGTCGCCTTCAACCACTTCACCGGCAAGCTCGAGCAGTTCCAGGTCGAGATGAACCGGGCCTCGACCCAGCTGGTAAACCATCTGTTCAAGCTGGGTGGTCTGCTCGAAGCGCGTCGGACCGAAAACCAGATGCGAGCGCCTCAGATGCCGAGGGCGGCCCATGCAGCCAGGTGAACCGGGAAAAGTGCAGTCGGCCATCAACGTCACGCCCCTTGTCGACGTGGTGCTCGTGCTGCTGATCATTTTCATGGTGGTGACGCCGCAGATGCGGCCCGGACCGGAGGTCGACCTCCCGGAAACACCGAAGCCGGTGGAGCAGGGAAGCGACACGTCGGAGCGGCTCGTGGTGACGATCGACGAGCACGGCGGGCTGTGGATCGACGACGAGCAGGTCTCTCCCGAGCGCTTCGGCGAGGGGCTTCGCGTCGTGGCTGCGGCCGAGCCGAACAAGAAAGTCGTGATCCAGGGAGACGCGCGGCTGCGCTTCGGGGAGGTCCGGCAGGCCATGCACGAGGTCGAGGAGGCCGGCTTCCACGGGGTGGCGCTGATCGCCAAGCGGGCGCGCGAAGGAGAAGGAGGCTAGGTCATGCAAGTCACCGGAGGCGGTTCAGGCTCCGACCTGCAGTCCGAAATCAACATCACGCCGCTCATCGACGTGGTGCTGGTGCTGCTGATCATTTTCATGGTGGTCGTCCCGCTGCTCATGCAGGGCTACGAGGTCGACGTTCCCCGGCTGACGTCGGATCCCGCTCTCGTGGAGACCGTCGATACGCAGGTGGTCCTGACCGTCGGACCGCAGGCCTGCCGCATCCTCGATCAGCCGGAAGGCAACGGTCTCCCCAAGGACTGCAAAGTCGGGCTGGGCGAGCGCGAGATCCCCGTGGCCGAGCTGCCGGCCAACGTGGCGGTGGCCCTGGGGAAGCGGCCCCCCGAGAAGCGGGTGCTGTTCCTCGCGGCCGACGATCGCCTGAACTATGAAGGCGTCCTGCGCATCGTCGACCTGGCGAAGACCGGAGTCGAGGATCTGACCATCGAAGTCGTTACGGCCGAAACCGAGGCGGCCACGCCATGAGCACGCTGCCGACCGAAGGAGTCAAGACGGTACAGGCCGTTGCGAGCGCATCCGGCCTGTCCGGGGGACCTACCGCGCGCTCCATGCTGACGAGCTTCGCGGTCCATACCCTCGCGGTGATCCTGCTCCTGCTCGTGCCGGCGGAGGCGTTGCGGGCGCAGAAGAGAGAAGTGGATGTTTCCTTCTACCGTCCCGAGCCGGCGGCGGTCCCCGCGCCGGTGGCGAAAGCTCCTCTGCCGTTGGGCCCGGGCGTCGGACCCAAGCCGCCCGGACCTCCTCCCGCGGAGAAGCCGATACCGAAGGCGCCCCCCGGCCCCAAGGCCCCGGGCAATCCAGAGCTGCCGCCGGGCCCTGTGGGTCCGCCCCAGGTGACGGAGACGGCCCGGGAAAGAGTGGGGAAGACCGGTATCCTGGCGCTCAAGGATCAGTTCGCGAGTCTGGCCAAGGACAAGATCACGCCGAAGCTCGGCGCCGATGCGCGCCTGGGCGAGGCCGATGAGAAAGGCAATCCGTCGTCACGCACCCTGCTCACGACCGGCACGCCAGGCTCCAGCGGCGGCATCAATGTCGCCGCGCTGAGCCGCAGCGTCGGAGGCGGCGGCGGGGGCGGTGGTGGCAAGGGCGGTGGCCCAGGCGGCGGGGGCGGAGGCGCCGGAGGCGGAGGTGGCGGACAGGTTGTCAGTCCAATCGCCGGAATCGGCGGAGGGGATCGGCCGCTGGCGCACGGTGGGCCCGGGCCCTCCCGCACCGACGAGGAGATCCAGATCGTCTTCGATCGCTACAAGGCGCAGTTCTACCGTCTCTACAACCGGGCGCTGCGCAACGATCCCACCTTGAAGGGGCAGATGGTGCTGCGATTGACCATCGAGCCGGACGGCAGCGTGTCGATGTGCAAGCTGCAGTCCTCCGACATGAACGCGCCGGAGCTCGCCGATCAGGTGGTGGGCATCACGAAGACGATCAACTTCGGCGCCAAGGAGGGCGTGCAGGCCCTGACGATCTCGTACCCGATCGATTTCCTGCCGGCGGAGTGAGGCCGGCGTCTTTGGAACGCTCGGTGTGCAGGAGGATATGAAGAAGCGAGCCTGATCAAGGCGATTTTGACAAAGGCAAAGCCGCTGAAAGGCGGCGACGCAAAGTCACCGGTCTAAAGGGCCCGGGGGGCCCCACGACGGCGGGACCGCCAGAATCCATGGCCTCGGTCCCTCGACGGTGACGACTTACCGGGAGCGGTCGAGGGCCACGATGAAGGTTCGATTTCCCATCGGAGTGAAGAGGATCGGCAGGAAGGCGTTCGTCCTGCTGCCGCTGCTCTTCGTATTGCTGGCGGCCGCGTCCACCGAGGCGCGGGCGCAGGCGATCGATTGCGTCGGCGACGCCGGCGGCATCGTCGACGGCTTCGTCAACTATCCCGTCCCTCCCTCTCAGATCAACATCGACGGCCCCTGCACGATTCGGAACTACACGGCGGCCAACCCGCTGACCTCGAACATCAGCTGGTTCGGAAGCCTCCCCGGAAGCACGCTCCTCATTCTCGACAACGTTTATATGACCGGCAACATGTCGTGCAATCTCGCCGTTCAGGGGAACAAGATCTGGCTCGTCAACGGCTCGGCCACCACCCTCAACCCCAATTGCCTGAGCCTCCTGATCCCGGTCGAGAAGATCGACAAGCAGATCCTCCCGCAGACCCAGACCACGGCCGCCATCGGCGTCCCCTTCACCTACAAGATGGTCATCCCGGTCCTCTTCGATCCGGCCAGCGGCACCGTCATCAACACCCAGGGATCGGTGAACGACCTGCACAGCATCACGGTCACGGACGACCTCAACGCCATCGCGAACGCGAGCGTCAGCTTCGTCAGCTACAACATTTACTGGCTGGACGACCTCAGCCCCGTTCCGCACACCTTCACCAACGTCGGCGGCTTCCTGACCTGGGACAACATCCCCATCGTCACCGCCGGGCGGCAGTTCGCCATCGAGCTCACCCTCGTCCTCAACGACGTGCCGGCGAACGTGGTGGGCAACTCGTTCTTCAACACCGCCCGGTGGGACTTTGGCCGGCTCATCGCGGGCGTCTTCTACGAGCCGCTGCCGGGCGAGAACGGCATCTCGCCGCCCCTGACCATCGCGGCGCCGGTCCTGGAGATGGACAAGACCGGCCCGGCCACGATGAACCTGGGGCAGACGGGAAACTTCACGCTGGACGTCCGGAACGCCGGGCTGACCGATGCCTGGGACGTCCATCTCCGCGATCGGCTGCCGGACGGTCCGACGGGCGGCATGTGTGATCTGGCGCCCATCATTCAGAGCGCCCAGGTCTTCGCCGCTAATGGCACCACCCCGGTCCCCGGCAAGGGCCCCCTCAACCCGGGCATCGACTATCTGCTGACGTGGAGCGGCGCGCCCAACTGCCGGCTCGACCTGACGATGATGACGGCCGCGGCGCGCATCGGCCCCGGCGAGCGGCTGATCGTGCGCTACACGGCGGAGCTCGATGCCAACACCCAGAACGGCGTCGCCCTCACCAACGTCGCCGGCGCCATCCAGTGGTTCAACGACGACAACGGCAATGCCAGCCGCGTCGAATTCGATCGCAACCTGACCAACGGCACACCCGGCTTCCTCGACCACGAGGACGCCTGGACCGTGAACGTGGTGCTCTCGGGCTTCTTCTTCGAGAAGACCGTGGCGGATCTCACCAGCGGCGTGAATCCGGCCACCACCGCCTCACCGGGCGACGTGCTGCGCTACACCCTGCGCTTCCGCACCACCGATCAGGCGCTTCCGAACTTCCGGATCTTCGACGACCTGGACGCGCTGAACAACCCGGCGGCCTTCGTGCCGGGCACGCTGGTGCTGGTCTCGGTGCCCGCCGGTGCCGACACCAGCAACACCGACGCCAACGGCGGCAGCAAGGGGACGGGCCTCGTCGACATCCGCAATCTGAGCCTGCCGGCCAACAGCCAGCTGATTGTCCAGTTCGACATCACGCTTGCCTCGACGCTGACCAACAACACCATCGTCAGCGACCAGGCGGTGTCGCGACGCCCCAACAACTCGCTCATCCAGCCCAGCGACGATCCCAATGTCAACGGCATCGCCGATCCGCTGGTCGTCGGCGACGAGGACCCGACGCGCATCCGGATCATCTCGGCCGCCGCCTTCCTGGTGCAGAAAATTTCCACCGACCTGACCGGCGACCCGAACGTGCTGCTGGCCGGCGAGACGCTGCGCTACACCATCACGGTCCAGAACACCGGCAACGACGACGCCGTCAACGTGACGCTGCGCGACACCATCCCGGTGAACACCACCTACGTTCCGGGCAGCACACGGCTGAACGGTGTGCCGGTCGCCGACGTTGGAGGCACCTCCCCGCTCGTCGGCGGCATGCTGATCAACTCGCCTTCCACGGCGACGCCCGGCTCGATGCCCAGGGGGTCGGCGCCGGCGGTCATCACCTTCGACGTGGTCGTCGATCCCAACGTCCTGAACGGCACGATCATCTCGAACCAGGGCTTCGTCTCCGCCATCGCGAACCTGGTCGTGGACCAGCCGTCCGACGACCCGGACACCGCGATTCCCAACGACCCGACGCGCGACGTGGTCGGCAACAGCCCATTGGTCTACGCGCAGAAGACGGCCGTGCTGCTCGTGGACCTGCGCACGCCGGGCGTCGTCGACCCGGGCGACGTGCTGCGCTACACCATCACCATCCAGAACTCTGGAGGAGTTCCGGCGACCGGCGTGGTCTTGAGCGATCCGGTCCCCGCGAATACGACCTACCAGGCAAATACGACGACGCTCAACGGCCTGCCGGTCGGACAGCCGGACGGCGGTGTGGCCCCACTCGCCTCGGGCATCGACATCAGCTCGTCGGATCTCACGCCGCCGTTGCCCGGTGCGGGCGCCGGCGTCATCTCGCCCGGCGCTTCGGCCACCCTGCAGTACGACCTGAGCGTCAACTCCGGCACGCCGGCCGGCACGCTGATCGTCAACCAGGCGATCGTCGACACGGTCGAGCTGCCCGATCTGCCGACCGATGCCGATGGCAACCCCGGCAACGGCAACCAGCCGACCATCGTGGTGGTGGGCGGGGTCCAGGAGCTGTCCATCACCAAGCAGGTTTCGGTGGTGGGCGGCGGGCCGGCGCTCCCCGGCTCCCAGCTCGATTACGTCGTCACGGTCACCAACATCGCCGCGGTGCCGGCGATCGGCGTCGTGGTCACCGACAGCCTCCCCGCGGGTCAGCTCACCTACGTCAACGGCTCCGCGACGATGAACGGCTCGACCACGGGAGTGAGCTTCGCCAGCCCGACGATCACCGGTGACTACGGAGCCGCGTACGGTCCACTGGCGCCCGGCGGGACGGTGATCCTGCGCTTCCGCGCCACGCTCGACCCCACCCTGGCGCAGGGAACCACGGTCACCAACACCGGCACGGTCACGTGGGACACGCCGACCCAGACGGCCAGCGCCAGCGTCTCGATCGTGGTCGGCGGCATCCCCGGCATCGCCGCGCTGCACGGGTCGGTCTGGCATGACGCCGACTTCGATGACGTACGGGACGCGAGCGAGCACAGGCTGGCCGGCTGGACGGTGGAGCTGACCCAGGGCGGTCCCCTGCTCTTCTCCGGCGTGACCGACGTGAACGGCGACTACGACATCCAGAATGTCGTGCCGAACAACGTGGTCGGCGCCCCCTACGAGATCCGGTTCCGGGCGCCCGGCGCGGGACCCAACACCGCACTGCTCGGACGGGCCTCCTCGGTGTTCACCAACGGGATGCAGCTGATCAGCGGCATCATCGTGTCGCCCGGTGCCAATCTCCAGAACCTGAACCTGCCGATCGACCCCAACGGTATCGTCTACAACTCGATGGCCCGTGTCCCGATCGGCGGGGCGACCCTGACCCTGACGAATGGCAGCGGCAACCCTCTGCCGACGACCTGCTTCGACGACCCGGCCCAGCAAGGCCAGGTCACCCTCCCGTACGGCTATTACAAGTTCAGCCTCAACTTCAACGACCCGGCCTGCCCGACCGGCGGCGACTACCTCATCAATGTGGCGCCGCCTGCGGGGCCGGCCTACGTCGCGGGCATCTCGGCAATCATCCCGCCGGCATCGGACGCCACGACGGCGGCGTTCTCGGTGCCGGTCTGCCCGGGCGACGCCATTCCGGCCACGGCGCAATTCTGCGAGATGCAGCCTTCGGAGTTCCAGCCGGCGCCGTCGGTTCCACCGCGCACCCCGGGCACCGTCTATCAGCTCCACTTGATGCTGACCGGCACTCAGATGCCCGGCACGAGCCAGATCTTCGACAACCACATCCCGCTCGATCCGGTGATCGTCGGCACCATCGCCATCTCCAAGAGCTCGCCCTTCATCAACGTCACTCGCGGCCAGCTGGTCCCCTACGTGATCACCGTGAGCAACCTGGCGGGCACGGGCCTCACCGACGTGAGCATCGTCGACACCTTCCCGGCCGGCTTCAGCTACGTGAAGGGCTCCGCGGTGGTGGACGACGTGCCGACCGAGCCGACGGCCGCGGGGCTGCAGCTCACCTGGAGCGGGCTTGCCTTCGCGGGGCTGCAGTCGCGCACCGTGAAGCTGCTGCTGACGGTGGGCGGTGGAGTGAGCGAAGGCGAGTTCACCAACCGCGCCCAGCTGATCAGCAGCATCACGCTGGCACCGATCTCCGGCGTGGCCACCGCCACCGTGCGCATCATTCCCGATCCGACCTTCGACTGCACCGACATCACCGGCAAGGTGTTCAACGACGCCAACCGCAACGGCGTGCAGGACCAGGGCGAAGGCGGCCTGGCCGGCGTGCGGCTGGCCACCGACCGCGGCCTGCTGGCGACCACCGATGAGTTCGGCCGCTACCACATCACCTGCGCCCTGGTGCCGCACGAGAGCCGCGGCAGCAACTTCGTCCTGAAGCTCGACGAGCGGTCGCTGCCCAGCGGCTTCCGCATGTCGACCGACGCGCTGCAGATCAAGCGGGCCACGCGCGGCAAGGTCCTGCGCATGAATTTCGGCGCCTCGATCCACCGCGTCGTCGCCATCGACCTGTCGGATGCCGCGTTCGAGCACAACGCGACCGCGCTTCGCGAGCAGTGGAAGCCGCGCCTCGATCTGCTGCTCGCCGAGCTGCGCAAGTCACCCGCGGTGCTGCGCCTCTCCTACATCGCCGACAACGAGGACGCGGGGCTCGTCGACCGCCGCCTGAACGCGGTCAAGCAGCAGGTGATGGCGGCCTGGGACGCGACAAGCTACGCGCTCCTCATCGAGCCCGAGATCTTCTGGCGCAAGGGCGCGCCACCCAAGCAGTCGAAGCTGAGCCGCGCAGCGGCGGGAGAAGGCCATGAATAAGCGCCGCTTCCTGCCCCTGTTGGCCGCCCTGGCGATGACCGCCTCCCTCGGCGTCGCCCAGGTCGAGGAGTCGCAGCCGGGTGAGCAGGCCGAGAAGCACCTCTCTCCCGACCAGAAGCCCCAGCAATGGTCGCAGGAGCCGCCCGACGCGGAGCGGGGCGACAAGCTGGAGACGCGGCAGGTCATGGGCGACAAGCTCGAGACCGTCAAGCTGCGAAACGTGGTGCCCCCGATCCATTTCGAGTCGGGCGTCGCGAAGATCCCGTCAGATTACGTCGACCGCCTCAACAAGATCCTGGCAAGCATGCGCTACCGCAAGAACGTCCGAGTCCACTTCGTCGGGCACGCCGACTCGCAGCGACTGTCGCCCGAGCTGACGAGGAAGTTCGGGGACAACATGGGGTTGTCGCGCGAGCGCGCCGGCGAGGTGGCCGAGTATTTCAAGAAGACCCTCGGCCTGCCGCCCGAGGCCATCACCTACGAGTGGGTCGGCGAAACGATGCCGGTCGCCTCGAATGCGACCGAAGAAGGCCGGGCCCTCAACCGCAGGGTCGAGGTCGAAGTCTGGTACGACGAGGTCAAGCAGGTCCCCCGGGAAGAGGAAGTCGTGGTTTCCGACGACATCAAGCGCATCAAGGTCTGCCGCATGCAGACGGTGTGCAAGATGCGCTACCAGGAAGGGGCGGAGCGTCGGGCCCGCGTGCGCAACCTGATCGTGCCGCTGCGCTACGAGGACGACACCACGCCGGTCTCCGACGCCTTCATCCAGCAGGTCCGCCAGGCGCTCGCCAACCTGCACGACAAGCAGAGCCTGACGGTGAAGTTCATCGGCTACACCGACGACGCGCCGCTGAGCGCGCGCGACGAGCGCATCTATGGCGACGCGCTGGGGCTCTCCAAGGCCCGGGCCCGTCGCGTGGCGCTGGCCATCAAGGAAGCCCTGAAGCTGCCGACCTCCGGAATCGACAGCGACGGCCATGGCGCCTCGCAGCCGGTCGCCTCCAACGAGACGGTCCAGGGACGCTCCTTGAACCGCCGCGTCGAGGTGGAGTTCTGGTACGACGATCCGCTCCAGGAGCTGCCGGACGGCCCGCAGCTCTGCCCCAGCGAGAGCGGATTGGAGATGGTGACGAAGGTCTACGATCCTCCCTGGGGACCTCTCGCGGAGATCGCGCTGGATAACGGCCAGCCGATCATCCCCGATGGCTACGCGGCGGCCCTGCACCGCGCGCTGGAGGACATCAAGGATCGGACCCACGCGCGGCTGCGCTTCATCGGCTACACCAAGAACGAGCGCCTCGACCGGCGCACCGCCTCGGTCTACAAGGATGACATCGGTCTCTCCGCCGCCCGGGCGCTGCGCGCCATGAAGAGCCTCATGCAGGATCCGCTGCTGACGGGCAGGGTTTCCGAGGTCGAGGGACGGGGGTTCGTGCAGTCGGACGATGTCGTGAACGCCGGCTTCATCCAGGGAGACAGGTCGTTCGTGCGGGTGCAGGCCGTCTACGACGAGCCGGCGCCGCTCGAGAGCTATGACGGCGTGGACATCACGCGCATCACCCGGGAGGTCAAGCCTCAAAGCCCGTACGACCTCAACGTCATGCGCATCACCGTCGACGGCAAGCCGATCGATGACGTGGGCCTGAGCTCCGAGGACATCCAGCGCTGCACCGACGTGGCGCTGGACCAGGCGAAGATCCAGTTCCACTTCGACAACCTGGAGACCAGAGTACGCCTGGCGGTCGCCGCGCATCCGGTCGCCGTGTCGGTGAGCCCCGACGGCAACTCGGCATCCTCCGTGGCCTTCGAGATGTACGACAACTACGCGAGCTTCATCAAGCGCGCGGAGGTCCGCATCTTCGAAAAGAGCCAGTCGCTGCTGGCCGCGCCGCTCGCGACGCTGCCGGTCGACGAGACGGGCAGGGCGGAGTGGCAGCCTCCGGCCGGAGCGCTTCCGGCACCGGTGCGCGAGCTGAAGTTCGTGCTGCGCGCCTACGATGCGCAGGGGCACTTCGACGAGACCGAGCCGCATCCGCTATGGCTCGTCCGCGAGATGCCCTCCAGCCCCGGTTCGGGGCAGGAGCAGAAGCCCTCAGGAGAGGGCGTCACGGCGTCCGGGACCGGCCAGCTCGCGGATGGCGCGCAGGCGCCGAACCTTGCGGCCGGCACGGAAGGCGCGACCGGCGAGGAAGGCACGGCCGGCACGGAAGACGCGGCCGCCGCTCCCGCGGAAGGTGAGAGCAAGGCTCCTTACACGCCGGCCCCGGCGATCCCGAGCGAGCTGCTGGCCGCCTACGGTGAGAGTGACCTGTTCCGCCACGAGATTCCGTTGAACGGCGGCACGGTCCGCGTGCAGGGCGGCGGCATTCCGGCGGGCCACACCGTCTGGGTCGCCGGCCGGCAGGTGCCGGTCGATCCGCAGGGGAACTTCGTGGCCGAGGAGATCCTTCCCACCGGCGCGCACACCGTCGAGGTGGCGGTGCTCGACGACGCCGGCAACGGCTCGGTCTACCTGCGCGACCTGGAGTTCAAGAAGACCGACCTGTTCTACGTCGGCATGGCCGACCTCACCTACTCCACGCACAGCTCGAGCGGTCCGGTGGATCAGCTGGAAGGGAACAACACCCAGCAGCCGTTCGATTCCAACTTCGATGGCCGTCTGGCCTTCTTCGTCAACGGCAAGCTCAACGAGAACTGGAAGCTGACGGCGAGCGCCGACACCCGCGAAGGGCCGGTGGAGGACATGTTCAGCAACTTCCTCGACAAGTCGCCCGATGCCCTGTTCCGGCGCTTCGACCCCGACTATCACTACCCGACCTTCGGCGATGACGGCTCGGTCGAGGAGATGGCGCCGACGCTCGGCAAGTTCTACGTCAAGGCCAGCCGCGGCGAGAGCTTCGGCATGTGGGGCAACTTCAAGATCGACTACCTGGGCAACGAGCTGGCCCAGGTCGACCGCGGGCTGTACGGCGCCAACGGTCACTACGCCTCGCGCGCCACCACCAGCTTCGGAGAGCACAAGGCCTCGGCCGACGGCTTCGCCGCCGAGCCCGGCACGATGCCCAGTTTCGAGGAGTTCCGCGGCACCGGCGGGTCGCTCTACTACCTGCACCACCAGGACCTCCTGACCGGCTCCGAGCGCTTGCGCATCGAAATCCGCGACAAGGCTTCGCAGATCGTCATGGGGGTGGTCAACCTGCGCCCCGGCATCGACTATGACATCGACTACCTGCAGGGCCGCGTGCTGCTCTCGGAGCCGCTCTCCTCGACCGCCGACGACAACCTGCTGGTGCGCACCTCCGGATTGAGCGGCGACGAGGCCTTCCTGGTGGCACGCTACGAGTTCACCCCCGGCTTCGGCGATCTGGACCTCATGGCGGCGGGAGGCCAAGGCCATTACTGGTTCGGCGATCACGTGCGCTTCGGAGTGACCGCCAATCGCAACGAGGAAGGGGACGTCGACAACAACGTGGGAGGCGCCGACCTGACCCTGCGCAAGAGCACCGATACCTGGCTCAAGGTGCAGGCGGGCCGCAGCGAAGGGCTGGTCTCCAGCACGCTGCGCTCCGAGGACGGCGGATTCGGCTTCACCGCCGCCGACCCCCTGTCGTTCACCGATGCCGAGGCGAATGCCTATCGCGCCGATGCCAGCCTCGGCTTCCATGACGGCAAGGGCCGCCTCACGCTCTACGGACAGAGCCGCGATGCCGGTTATTCAGCTCAGGGACAATCGACGCTCAAGGACACCGATCAATACGGCGGCACCTTCAAGATGGCCATGGGAAGCCACGTGACGCTGGCGGCCAAAGGAGACCAGACCACCGAGGATCTGGGCCTGGAGCACCGGGCGCTCGAGCTGGACATGGGCTTCAAGCTGACCGACCGGTGGAGCCTCAGCACCGGCGTGCGCAACGATCGGCGCGAAGACAACTCCCCTCTGGTCCCGCTGACCCAGGAGCAGGGAGAGCGCACCGACGCGGTCGCCCAGCTGGGCTTCGATCCCGGCACCTCCTGGCGCGCCTACGGCTTCGTCCAGGACACGCTGGCTTCGGATGGCGACCGCGAGGACAACGGTCGCTTCGGCGTGGGCGGGTCGTACAGCCTGACGAAGCGCTTCAAGCTCGACGGCGAGGTGTCGGACGGGGACCTCGGCGCCGGCGCCAGGCTCGGTACCACCTACCTGGTCTCGGAGCGCACCAACCTGTACCTGAACTACCTGCTGGAGAACGACCGCACCGACGCCGGCGTGCCGATGCGCCAGGGCACCCTGGTCACCGGCGTGAAGCAGCGCTTCGCGGACGCCTCCAGCGTCTACCTCGAGGAGCGCTACCACGACGCCGGGACCATGACCGGTCTCACGCACGCCACCGGCGTCAATCTGGTGGCCAACGAGCGCTGGAACTTCGGCGCCAGCGCCGAGTACGGCACTCTGATTGACGCCCTCACCAGCGCCGAGACCGAGCGCAAGGCGGCCGGGGTCCGGGTCGGCTACAGCCAGGAATCCGTGCAGCTCACCTCCGGTGTCGAGTACCGCCGGGACAACACCGAGCAGCTCGACCTCACCACCAACGACCGGACCACCTGGCTGTTCCGCAACGCCTTCAAGTTCCAGATCAACCCCGACTGGCGCCTGGTCGGCAAGCTGAATCATTCGTTCAGCGACAGCTCGCTCGGCGATTTCTTCAATGGCGGATACACGGAAGGCGTGCTTGGCTATGCTTATCGCCCGGTGAACAACGATCGGCTGAACGCTCTGGTCAAGCTCACCTACTTCTACAACTTCCCGACCGCGGGCCAGGTGGGTGCCGACGACACCGCGAGCGAGTTCATCCAGAAGAGCTGCATCGCGGCCGTCGATATGAATTACGACCTGACGGCCAGGTGGGGCCTCGGAGGGAAGTACGCCTACCGCGTGGGAAGCGTCAGCATCGATCGCGTGAATCCGACCTTCTTCGACAACAACGCCCAGCTCGGCATCCTGCGCCTCGATTTCCGCTTCCTCGAGAACTGGGAAGGCATGGCCGAGGCGCGGGTGCTCGATCTGTCGGATGTCGGACAACGGAAGAGCGGTGCTTTGGGGGCGATTTATTACTACGTCGGCAAGCACCTGAAGATGGGCGCCGGCTACAACTTCACCGATTTCTCCGACGACCTCACCGACCTGGGCTACGACCACCAGGGCGCCTTCTTCAACATCGTCGGCAGCATGTAGCGGACAAAAAAATGGGGTGGGCCCGCAGGCCCACCCCGAAGATCCCCTCTCCCTTTTTAATTCGCCGTGGGCGTCCTTCCGATGTGGGGCACCTTGAGGTTGCCGCCTCCGAGGAGCTGCTCTGCGGTTCCCGTTCCGTTCCAGCTGCTCGAGAACCACAGCCCGCCATTCTTGTCCCACAGCGTGATCCCGATGCTGTCGGAGTCAATCCCCGGCTCGCCGTTGTCGGTCATAACCACTTGAAGACTGGCGTTGCCGTCGATGGAGATCGGACTCAGCGGATTGGTGATGTCACGGATGCTGGCCCGTCCGTTGAAGACCGCGGTGCCGGCTACGCTGTTGACCGCGAGGGAGGTCATCACGGTCCCCTTGATCTGGTAGATGCGGCCTCCGTTCCGGACGATCGTGTTGATGTGACCCTGCAGGTTCGTCATCGACTTGTTGTACTTCACGTCGAACCCGAAGTTGTTTTTCGTGCCCGTCTCGCCGGGAACCTGGCCGCCCGAGCTGGACATCACCAGGTAGCCGCCGCCGGTGATGAAATCGCCGCTCAGCGGCCTGGAAACCGTGATTACGGTGTCCTCGGTGGCGACGTCGCGCGTGTAGTAGTTGTTCACCCGGATGCCGACGGTGAACGAGGCCGAGTTCGCCGTTCCGATGTTGACGGCCCAGGCGTAGGTCGCGGTGCCTGTCTTGGTGTCGGCCCCGTTGACCAGGCCGACCGGCACCGTGGCGATCGCCGTGTTGGTGTCGCGGTTGATGAAGGTCACCGTGGCGTGGCGGATGTCGCCGAAATCGCCGTCTCCCGCCGCGTCAGGCGTCGCGGTGATGTCCTGGACCGTCGCGGCCAGGGTCACCGTGGCGGTTCCGGACGAGGCGGAGCTGGTGGAGACGAACAGGGCCCCGGTGTAGGTCGCCCGGGCGTCCTCTTGCGTGATCGTCAGCGGTGCCGGCGCCGGATTGGTGACGACGAACAACGGGCTCGTGCCGTTGAGGACCGCAGTGACGTTGTGGACTCCCGGAGCCATCTGCCCCGTGGGAGCCGTACCGTAGGGAATCGGCTCTTCCAGCGCGCGGGTCAAGCTGGCCTGCAGTCCGCCTCCGCCGGGAGTCAGCGGCACCGTCCCGAGGTTCTGGGTGCCGACGAAGAAGGTCACGCTGGTGGCGGCCTGGGTGCTGTCGCACACTCCTGGCGTGACGGTGGCGGTGAAGGTCACAGGGTCGCTGTATTGCTGCGTGCCCGGAGTGGGCGTGACCGTGGAGACGGTTGCGATCTGGTTGACCGTCACATTGAAGCCGCAGGTGGTGACGCCGCCGCCCGAGGTCGTGGCGGTGGAGGTCACCGGCGTCGTGCCGATCGGGAAGAGCGATCCGGAAGCGGGCACGGTGCTCAAGGTGCCGCAGGTGCCGCTCACGCCGGTCGTGTAGCTGACCGTGGCTCCGCAGACTCCAGGATCGGCGTTCCGGATGATGTTGCCGGGGCAGGTCAGCGTGCAGGCCTGCACGCAGCAGGCGGGCAGCTGCGTGGTGATGGTCAGCTGCCAGCCGCCGCTGATGTTCCCCACGTCGCCGCTGGCGTCGTCGACGACGTACAGGCTCCAGGTCCCGTTGGGGTTCTTCCCGTTGAACACCGAGGCGAAGGTCGCGGTCCCGGCCGTGGCGGCGTTCTGGTAGGGCGCCGCGGGCGCCGGCACCGGGAAGGTGTCGCCGGTAGTGTAGTTCGTGGGACGGAAGGTCCCGGTCCCGATGGCCGTGGCCGAGGGCAGAAGAGCCACGGCCGTATCGTCCAGCGTGACGGTGTTGTTGACCAGGTCGACTCCCGATCCGGCGTCCGAGAAGATGATGAACTTGTCGCCTTGCGGGCCCACGAGCAGCATGTCGATGTCGCCCGGGAAGGTGTGGTTCATGTTGATCAGCCGCACCGTCACCTTGCTCACCGTCCCGGTGAGACCGGCCACGGTGATGTTGGACGGGTAGGGTGTCGACGGGGCCCCGGTCGACGTTCCCGTCCCCGAGCCTGGGATGGTGATCGACGCGGGATTCGAGAAGGTCGATACCGTGTCGGCGGTCGATCCCAGCGTCAATGGGAACGAGACGTTGCCGAGATCGAGCGCGCCGTCCTGCAGGTGCAGGGTGGCGGTGAGGCTGCCTCCGCAGGTGCCGCTGGGAACGAAGGTGAAGGAGCGCGCCACGGCCGGTCCGCCGGTCAACAATGCGCCGTAGGACTGCGGTCCGCTGGGCGTGTTCACGCCGCCGCCCGGCAACAGCGTGGCCACCACGTTGGTGGCATGGCCGGTGCCGACGTTGCGCAGCGGGAAGCTGACGGTGACCGTCTCGTCGGGATCCGGCGCACTGTTGGCCGCGCTGCAGCTTTCCGAGGTCACCTGGACGGGCGTCGCGGTGACGATGCTCGGCGAACCTCCGCCGCCGCAGCAGGCCGCCACGGCGCGTGAGATGTCGAGCTTGAAGCAGCCCAGCGTCCCGACGTCACCGCTGGCGGCATCCTGAACCCGCAGCTTCCAGGTGCCGGCAAGCGGCTTGCCGTTGAAAACCGACAGGGCCCCGTCCGGCTTGAACGTTCCGGAGAAAGGAGCGGTGCCGCCGGAGATGAGGGACGCCGATGAGTCGTCGAACACCGTGGAGACTCCCGAGCAGTCGTTGGCGCCGGTGCCGTAGTTGTCGCCGGTGCTGCCGCGGCGGTTCGAGAGGATCGCGGAGGTGCCGTCCGGCGCGACCAGGCTGATCAGCAGGTCGCCGTCGAACGTGTGATTGAGGCGGATGGCGGCATTCACGTCGCCCACGAAGCCGGAATCCGAGATGACGAGCGGCACCTCGGTGGTGGTCAGGTCTGGAAGGGCCGCCGGAGTGGCCGTGCTGGTGTAAGTCACCGCCGGCTGCGGCGCGCTGGGCGATCCGACCGGGATGGTGAACGACACGTTCCCCAGATCGACGGCACCGTCCAGGAGATGCAGCGTGGCGGTGATGGTGCCGCCACAAGTCGCGTTGGCGACGAAGGTGAACGGACGCGAGACCGCGGGTCCTCCCGTGATGATCGTGCCGTAGGAAACCGGCCCGCCGGGCGAGGTGACCCCGCCGGTGGCCAGCAGTTGGGCCGTCAGGTTGAAGGTGTTGGCGGTCCCGGTGTTCTTCAGGGCGAAGTTCATGGTCACCGTCTCGCCCGGGTCCACCGCGCCCGTGGCGGGGCTGCAATCCTCGTTGGCGAGCGTGGCAGGTGGCACGGCGGAGATGTTGGGCGAGCCGGCGACGCCGCAGCAGATGAACTGCCGGCGGTCGATCTCCAGGCCCCAGCATCCGAGGGTCCCCGTGTCGATGTTGGCCGTGTCGGAGATGCGCAGCTTCCAGGTGCCGGTGATCGTCTTGCCGTTCAGAGCCGACAGCGGCTGCTCCGGCGTGAAGCTTCCCGCGTAGGGCGGGGCGCCGGCCGCGATGGAGGTCCCGGCGGAATCATCGAAGACGGTGGATGTTCCCGAGCAGTCGTTGTTGCCGGTTCCGAAGTTGTCGCCCGAGGAGCCGCGCAGATTGGAGAGATTGACCACCGTCCCATCCGGCGCGACCAGGGAAATGACCAGGTCCCCGTCGAAGGTGTGGTCCAGACGGACCTTCACGTTGACATCCCCCACCACGCCCGCGTCGGGGATGACGATGGAGGACTCGACGGTCGTCAGGTCGGGAATGAGCACGGCGATTCCGCCGCTGCTGTAGCTGGACGGAACTCCCGGGCCCACCACGCCGACCGGGAAGGTGTAGGTCAGCGTCCCCAGATCGGTGGCGCCATCCTGCAGCTGCAGCGACAGGATGACGGTCTGCCCGCACAGCCGGTTGACGGTGAAGGTGAAAGGCCGCGTGACGGCGGGACCGCCGGCCACGACCACGCCGTAGTTCTGCGGGGCGCTGGGGGCGCTGACGCCGCCCGTCGCCTGCAGCGTGCCCACCAGGCTGGTGGTGTTCCCGGTACCGATGTTCTGGACGGCCAGGTTCATCGTGACCGTTTCGGAAGGATCGGGGGCCGAATTGTTCGGGCTGCACGACTCGGTCGCGAAGGTGGCCGTGCCCGCGCTCATGACGGGAAGGGCCGCCTCGGTGGCGTTGTAGACGACCAGCGCATAGTCCTGATCGAGCGCGCCGCCGAAGTTGGGAACACCGTCGCCGGCGATGTTGGTCGCCGTCACCTTCACGATGAAGGAGCCGGTCACGCCGGCCGGGATGAAGACGCTCTCGACGTTGTTGCGCGTATCGGCCGATCCGCCCGAGGTGGAGAAGGCGCCGCTGAAGACGTTCCCCTTGTAGGTGACGCCGCCGACCGTCACTTCCAGATCGAGGTTGTTCACGAAGGCGTTGCCGGAGGTCGGTCCCGGCGGATCCGTCCAGGCCAGGGTGACGCGATAGGCCTTCGCGGGATTGTTGACGACTCCGGTCACGACGCGCTGCTGGCCGGTGGCGGTGAACATGTCCGCAGGGACCTCATCCTTCATCACCGTGGGGGTCACGAAGGTGTCGAAGAAGGAGTTGAGATAGACCTCCCCCATCCCCTGGCTGTTGGACCACAGCGTGTCGTTGGCGCCCGCGCCGGTCAGGTAGCGGGCGGTGTTCATCAGCACCGCCTTGGTCAGCGCGGGGCTGGGGACCGGCTTGCCGGCGTTGATGAAGCGCTGGCGGACCAGGGCCGTGATCCCGGCGATGGCCGGTGTGGAGTGGCTGGTGCCCGACGAGGTGGTGTAGAACTGCTGCCCCAGCGGGAAGAAGTTGTCGGGATCGCCCGAGGCTCCGCTCCCGGGAAGGGCACAGACGCCGCTGGCGACGAAGCACGCATCGGCCGTGCCGTTGGGGCCGGGGGACGGCACCTGGAACACGCCGCCGGTGACGTGGGTTCCCGGCGCCACCAGATCCGGCTTCCGCCGTCCGTCCGTGGTGGGACCGCGGCTGGAGAAGCCGATGATGTCCTCGGGACTGTCGGCTCCCGTGTCTGGAGTGCTGCAGCCGTCGGTGCCGGCGGCGCTGTTCCCGCCGTTGGCGAGGTTATGGGATCGCACGTTCTCGGAGGCGCCCGCCGTGATGACGTTCTTCGCCGTCCCGGGAGCGCCGACGGTCTGCGAGCCGGGCCCGGCGTTGCCGGCGGCGAAGACGATGACGTATTCCTGGTTGCCGGCAGCCGGGAAGGTGGAGCCGGCCGGCTGGGCGTCGCGGACCACGGCGTCATAGGTCTGGGAGTTGATGTTGTAGGCGCCCGCCGTGTTGGCTCCCCACGAGTTGCTGCTGATCCGGGCCCCATCGTTGTAGGCCTTCGATTCGAGATTAAGGATGTTCGGGAAGGTGAAGGAATTGGGATCGAAGATGACGGAGGAGCCTATCTTGACGAACGGGCAGACTCCGAGCCCGTAGCGGAAGCCGCTCGCGTCGGTGAAGGGAAATCCGGTCAGGGAGCCGGGCACGAAGCCGCCGATGACGTGGGAATTGAGGGTCCCGTGGCCGTCGCAGCCCTGGAGCGTGCTGCCGGAGTTCGGCGTCCCTTCCAGTCGGTTGTAGATGATGCGGCTGGTGCCGGGCAGCAGGCCGCCCACGTACAGACCGAAGTGGTTCGGCGAGGTGGTGGCGTTGTCGATGCCGCTGTCCGAAAGGTTCACGGCAAAGCCGGAGGAGGTGAACTGCCCCTGGGTGAACCCTTGCGCCCCCAGGTAAGCCAGATAGTCTCCGACGTCCGGCTGTCCGGCCGTGATGTTGCCGGCGACGATCATGTCCTGGCGCTCGTCCATCTTGGTGGGCATCTCGTACGGCGCGATCGAGATGACGTCGGGCTGCTTGGCAATCTGCTCGATGCCGGCGTCGGGCGCCAGCTTCACGATGACGTTCAGATAGTCGAGGACCCGGAACTGGCTGACGATCGGCTCCAGCGCCAGCTGCTCGATCAGGGCCAGCGTCTCGGGATTCTGCTCCTTGTCGTCGATCAGCTGGATGCCGTAGAGACCTTCGACCCCGAGGTTTGCCTTGTCGAGCTCGACCGTATCCACGGACGGATCGATCTTGTACTGACTCTGGTAGGCCCCTTCCCATTGCACATAATTCGCACTGTTCGCGAAGCTCTGCAGGCGATGGAGGGCGCCGCGGTTCCCGTAGACGACGTAGGTGTTGCTCGGAATGTAGGTGACCACCTGGACGCCGGTCTTCAGCAGCTCCTGGTGCCACTCGGGCCGAATCGGGCCGGCGAACTGGATCATGTGCAGCTGATTGAAGCGGGGATCGGTCGGCTTTCCCTTGAGAGCCTGGATCTCGGCCTTGGTGGTGTCGAGGGCACCGGTGTTGAGCATCACCAGGTTGTACTCGTCGCGGCGCTCCACCCCCGGCTTCTCGCGCAGGGTCTTGGCGGTCTTGGCATCGACCTCGATGAGGGCATACGAGCCGTAGTCCGCGATGAGGCGATGTCCCTTGCCTTTCAGGTCTTCGATAGTGGCGCGGTCACTCACCTGTACCTTGTGGCGATCGCCGGGGCTCTGATAATCGGCGCCGGGCTGGGGCGGGTGTCCGACCTTCTGCCCCGGGGTCCTGGTCTTGTCCTTTCCCGACGAGGAGATGGACATCTGCCAGGCTGGCAGCAGGAGCAGCAGGGCGACAGCGAGGTAAAGACCGAACCGTAAGGCCCTCTTCATGACATCGTTCTCCGCGATGGGTGGATTGGATGTGCACGGTCGAGAATGAGTGCGAAGACGGGACAGAGATCGAGCGGGAAGGTGGAGAGAAACTTCACCCTACCTCCGGGCAGAGAGTTTTTCAGATGCAATTTTTTCGAGAGAGCTTGGAACTGAATCTATATACGCAGCGTGTGGCCCCGCGTCAATAGAAATCTCGCGCGGGAAAAAACACGGTCGCAGGTTTTATTTCATAACAGCACGGCCTCTCCTTTGACCGATGCTGTTGCGACAAGGAGCCGTTTTTTTCAGGATCGGAGGCGTTCGCTCTTCCAACAGAGCGGCGAAGCTTCATTGATCGACCGTGATCCGAGCGTGGGGAATCAGGAGGTTCCTGGATTGCTCCCGCCGACGGTTTCCTCGACCCATGCCACGAGCCTTTCCATCATCCGAACGAGAACCTGCTCGCTCGTGACTCCGGCGCGGGCGGGAACACGGAAGGAGTGATCCGCTCCTTCGACGAGCTCGGGGGTCGCGCGCGATCCGAGGCGCTGCAGCAAGGGTTGGAGAAGGGACAGGCTGGCGAAATCGTCGCGGGTTCCTTGAAGGAAGAGCATCGGGACCAGGACGTCGAGCAGATGCTTGCCGCGCTCGTCCGAAGAGCGCCCGGGAGGATGCAGCGGAAAGCCCAGGAAGACGAGGCCGCGCACCCCGGCGAGCGGCGATTCCGCCTGGGCCTGGGAGGTCATGCGACCGCCGAACGACTTGCCTCCCGCGAAGAGCGGAAGGCCGGGGGCGAGTCGCCGTGCTGCGGCGGCGGCCGCGCGGACGGTCGCCTGCGCGAGCTTCGGCGGATCGGGCCGCTTCGAGCCTCGCTCCATGTAAGGAAACTGGTAGCGCAGCGTGGCGACGCCGCGCCCGGCAAGGCTCGCGGCAACGGACTCGAGGAACGGATGCGCCATGCCGGCGCCCGCCCCGTGCGCGAGGACCAGGCAGGCCAGCGACTTGTCGGGCATTCGAAGGAGGGCCGAAACGCTCTGGCCGTTGCCGAGATCGATCTGAAGGTTCCGGTCTGCGGTCATGGCTGATGTCACTCGAGGCGACCCTTCGCCGGCCGATATCCTCAAGGAGGAAGCCCGTCGGATGCAACAGACTGTGACCGGGAGCATTTCAGCGGACCGAATCGACCACAACCTCCTCCTGAAGCGGACGGCCCCCTCCAGGCGGACGCTGGACTCCCTGAAACGCTCGTGTCGGGGGAGATTCACTCTTCAGCGGTGATTCCGCGCGTGTTCATCTCGTCAGCGGGCTCTCCGCCGATCATCCCCTGGGCAAGGATGAGCCGGGTCGCTTCTCCCCGCAGGCTCGGAAGGTGCCGGGCGAAGATGCCGGCGCCGGCCAGGCCGCACAGCGCGCCGATGCTGACGGTGAGCGGGGCGCCGATATGTCCGGCGGCGACTCCGGCGAGCAGGGCGCCGATGGGAGCCATTCCCATGAACATCATCGAATAGACGGCCATGACGCGTCCGCGCAGGCGCTCGGGGACCATCGACTGGATGAGGGTGTTGGTGCAGGCCATCTGGAGCATCATGCAAAAGCCCACGGGGACCAGCATCGTCGCCGAGAGCCAGAACCGGCGTGAGATCGCGAAGAGAATCAGACTGACGGCGAACCCGGCGGCCGCCGCTGCCGTCACCTTCCCCAGCCCGCGCAATCCGCGCCGGCTGGCCACGAACAAAGCTCCGAGCAGCGCTCCCATCCCGGTGGCGCCCATCAGGACGCCGAGCCCCCGCGGTCCGCTTCGCAGGACTGTGTCGGCGAACACCGGCATGAGTACGGTATATGGCATCGCGACGAGGCTGACCAGGCCGACCAGGAGCAACAGGGCCCGGATCGGGGCCGTCCGGCGGACGTAGGACATCCCTTCGAGCACATTCTCGAGCGTGGAAGCGGTCCGCTCCGGCGGCGACCATGGACCGAGCCGCATCATCAACAGCCCCGCGATCACCGCGAGGTAGCTCACGCCGTTGGCGAAGAAGCACCACCCTTCGCCGATGCCCGCCACCAGGATGCCCGCCACCGCCGGACCAATCAGCCTAGCCCCGTTGAACATCGAAGAATTCAGCGCGATGGCGTTCATCAGATCCTCCCTGCCCACCATCTCCACGAGAAAGGCTTGCCGGGCGGGGATGTCGAAAGCGTTCACCACGCCCATCAGGGCGCTCAGCGTCATGATGTGCCAGACCCGGACCCGGCCGGTCAAGGTCAGGGCGGCGAGGACGAAGGCAAGGATCATCGCCGCGCTCTGGGTAATCACGATGATGCGGCGGCGGCGGTGACGGTCCGCCAGGGCCCCGCCGATGGGGGCCAGAAAGAAGACGGGAATCTGCCCGCTGAAGCCGACCGTCCCCAGGAGGATGGCCGAGCCGGTGATGCGGTAGACGAGCCAGGACTGGGCGATGCTCTGCATCCAGGTGCCGGTCAGCGAAAGGAGCTGGCCGCAGAAGAAAAGCTGGAAGTTGCGGTGCCGCAGCGCCCGCGCGATTCCGGAAGGGCGTTCGGGCGCTGCAAGGGAGGGAGAAGCGTCGGCCATGCGATCAGAATATAGGAGCATGACCCGTCCGTCAGCCGGCGGATGAGGCATCGGGAGCGGCATGCTATCATCCGTGGCCGCCGGCGGCTCCGCCGGACGAGCACCCACGACGATTTCCAAGTCGACCTGGAGGCCAACCCTGCCGGCCGCGTCGGGCTACTCCTGGAGGCAGATTCCGCGCTGGTCCGCGGCCCTCTTCTTTCTAGGCGTCTTCTGTCTCTTCAGCACCATCGGCTTCATCTCCGACATCACCGAAATGGGGCGCCAGCCCGTGCCGCGCCTGGTCCTTAGCGTTCTGCTCTCCGGCGGGTTCGCCATGCTCTACGCCGGGTTCGGCGTCGTGCTGCGCTCGCGCGCCTGGATGGCGCTCGTGCCGCTGTTCACGCTCCAGTTCTTTCTGCAATACCTCATCAAGAGAAGCTTCCCGGGGCTGGCACAGCAGGCGGAGCTGGGCCCCGCCGACGTGGCCCGGCTGGAGCACCGCCTGTCGATCACCGCGATCTTCATCATCCTGGCGGTCGTCGGCGGATACGTCTCCTTCCTCACCTTCTCGATCACCGAGGGGCGGAGATACTTCCGGGTGCACGCGGAGATGCAGTTGGCGCAGGAGATCCACCGGGTTCTCGTTCCGCCGATTGCGGCGCGGCACTCCGGTTACGAGTTCCACGGCCACTCCGAGCCCAGCGGCGAGGTCGGTGGAGATTTGATCGATGTGGTCGCGGGCGAGAGCGGCTGGGTCGCCTACATCGCGGACGTCTCCGGCCACGGCGTCGCGCCGGGGGTGGTCATGGGGATGGCGAAGAGTGCCGCCCGCATGCACCTCACTTCCGGCGGGGCGCTTTCCGACCTTCTTCCCCGCCTGCATGCCGTCATCCAGCCGCTGATGAAGCCGAACATGTTCGTCACCGTCGCCTGCCTGGGAAGCACTCCGTCGGGACTTCGGTACGCCCTCGCAGGCCATCCGCCGATACTTCATTACCAGGCTGGAAAGCGGGACTTCTCGGAGCTGACCTGCCGCAGTCTGCCGGTGGGACTCCTGCCCGATACCAGCTTCCAGACCGCCGCGGCGGAGGATGCGCCGGGAGACTTGTTTGTCTTCGTGACGGATGGCGTTCTCGAGGCGACCAACGGCGCGGGAGAGGAATTCGGCGTGGCGGGCATCAAGGCGGTGATCGCGCAGAATCCCGAGCTTCCCCTCGATCAGCTCAAGGATGCGCTCGTCGGCGCCGCGCGGCGGCACGGCCCGATCGCGGACGACTTGTCGGTCCTCCTGGTGCGCCGGGATCGATGAGATGAGAAGGGGGCGGGGGACGACGCGGCGCTGGCCGGCCGCGCGCGATCAGTGCGAAGTGAACAGCTGCTCGAACTCCGGCTCGTCGTGCACGCAGGCGAGATCGGGATCGCGCTTGACCCAATCCAGGTTGGCGTAGCCGGCGGTCTTGGCCTTCTTCAGCATTTCCAGAGTCTCGCGCTTCATGTTCATGATGCCGTAGCAACAGGCGGCGTTGTAGAGGACGTTGGGATCGTTGAAGCGCATGGTGACGGCCTTCTCCAGCTCGCGCACGGCGTCGGTCCGGCGCGCCACCAGGGCGTAGTTGATTGCCAGCAGGATGCGGGCGCGGACATCCTCGGGGACGACCTCCAGCTGCTGCTCCAGAACCTTGAGGAAGCGCGACTGCAGGGTCTTGCGCAGCTCCGTGCGCTCCAGCTTCCCGAGGATGTTCAGGAAGGGGACGTAGACGTTGTAGTCGTCCCCGCTGCCGGCGAGCGCCGCGTCCAGCAAGGCCGCACCCTCCTCCAGTCGGTCCGAGGCGAAATAAGTGCGCGCCAGAACGTTGTAGGCCCCCTCGCAGTCCGCCTTGCGGCCGATGGCCAGCTTGGCGTAGCGGATCGCCTCGTCGTATTTCTTCTCGGCGTAGAAAATCCGCGCCCGGGCCGACAGCGCCTCGGCCAGGTTCGGATCGATCGACAGCGCCCGGTCGCAGGCTTCGAGCCCCTTCTCGGTCCAGCGCGCCTGGTGATCGTGAATCTCGTAGATCAGCCCGCAGATGTTGCCCAGACCGGCATGCGCCAGGGCGAAATTGGGGTCGAGGTTGATGGCCTTCTCGAACATCTGCATGGCGAACTCGAGGTTCTCGCGCCGCGTGTAGTTGCGGCCCCGCAGGTAGCAGTCGTAGGCCTCCAGGTTCTCGGTAGGGCGGGAGGCAATGGCGTCGTGCTCCTGCGGCGAGAGGGTGATGCGCAGCGCCTCGGCGATGGAGCGCGCGATCTCGTCCTGCACCTCGAAGACATCCTGCATTTCGCGGTCGTAGCGCTTGGCCCAGAGATTGAGGCCGGTGGCGGTCTCGACCAGGTTGGCGTTGACCCGCAGGCGGTTGCCGGCGACGCGCAAGCTGCCGCCCAGAACGTAGGCGGCATTCAGATCTTGTCCCACCTGGGCCGGCGAGGTCGGCTTGTCCCGGTAGCTGACCACGCTGGGCCGCGGGAAGACCCGGATCTCGCTGATGTTGGCCAGCTCGGTGATGATGTCCTCGGTCATGCCGTCGCGGAAATACTCGTAGTCCTTCGCGCCGCTGAGGTTCTCGAAGTAGAGGACCGCCACGGAGCGCTCCGGCTGACGGGTCGCGACGCGGCCGCTCTCGCTCCCGGCACTGCGCGTCTTCCCCGAGTCGAGGTCGCGCTTGACCCGCATCAGGTCGGTGCGCAGCTCCTGCGCCCCCTGGTAGCGCAGCTGCCTTTCCTTCTCCATCGCCTTCTGGATGATGCGATCGAGATCGCCCGGCAGCGCCGGGTTCAGGCGCTGGGGCGGCGACGGGGCTTGCCGCAGGATGCCGTCGAAGATCACCGCCGAGGTGCTGCCTGGAAAGGGAACCGCGCCGGTGGCCATCTCGTAGAGCACCGAGCCAAAGCTGAAGATGTCGGTGCGCTGGTCCAGCGGCTCGCCACGCGCCTGCTCCGGCGACATGTAGGCCACCGTCCCGACCGTGGTTCCGGCGCTGGTGAGCTGCGCGCCGGCCGCGGCGGTGTCCATGACCGAAAGCTCGCCGACCCGCGGCTTCTCCAGCTTCGCCAGGCCGAAATCCAGCACCTTGGCCTGGCCGCGCACCGTCACGAAGATGTTCGCGGGCTTGATGTCCCGATGCACGATTCCCTTGGCGTGCGCCGTCTCGAGGGCGTCGGCAATCTGGATGGCCAGCTCGAGGAGGGGCGCCGGCTTCATCGGCTTCCCCTCGATCCGCTGCTTCAGCGTCTCGCCTTCCAGCAGCTCCATGATGATGAAGTGCCGCCCCTCGTGCTCGTCGACCGCGTAGATGGTGCAGATGTGCGGATGGTTGAGCGAGGAGGCGGTGCGCGCCTCCCGCTGGAAGCGCTCGAGCGCCTGCGCGTCGGACAGCATGTCTTCGGGGAGGAACTTGAGGGCGACGGGACGGCCGAGCCGCAGGTCCTCGGCTTTGAAGACCTCGCCCATGCCGCCGGCGCCGAGGCTGCCGAGAACGCGATAGTGGGAAACCGTCTTGCCGATCATGCTCGGGCACCCAGGCTATTAAATATGAAGGAGGATTCTAGCCAGCCCCGAGCGGGGTGTCAATTTGGGCCCGGCAGGAAGGCTATTTCCGGGCCGACCGGCCCGCCTTGCCTCCTTCTTCCCGCAGAACTTCCAGCACCGCCTCGGGGTGGGAGGCCGCATCGCTCACCCTGGTCCAGTGGTGCCGGATTTTCCCATCGGGTCCAACCCAGACGGTGGACCGGATGACCCCGACGGTCTTCTTTCCGTAAAGGGTCTTCTCACCGAAGGCGCCGTATTCCTTCATGACCTTCCGATCGAGATCCGAAAGGAGCGTGAAGGGAAGGCTGTACTTCTTCCGGAACGCCACATGCTCTTCGGCGCCGTCGGGGGAGATTCCGAGAACGACGGCGCCACTATCCTGGATCTCCTTCCAGAGGTCCCGAAAGCCGCAGGCCTCCTTCGTGCATCCCGGCGTGTCGTCCTTCGGATAGAAATAGAGAATGACGTCCTTGCCTCGCAGGTCTTTCAGCGCGACCGTCTTGCCGTCCTGATCGGTCAGCGTGAAAGAGGGAGCGGGCTTTCCTTCTTCGATGGCCATGGGAATGGTCTCCTTGTCCGCCGCGGGATGGCGGCGGCGTGCGAGAGGATAGACCGGCGCTCGTCCCCCGGGCAATCCGGGCCTCCGACATCGTGGCTTGGACACCCGCCCGTTTCTGCCCGGAGCGCCGGGCGAGTACAATGGCGACCTCACGCGGAACAGCGGTTTACCACGGCATACGATGATGCCGTTTTCCGGAGGAGCACCGCCATGAGCGAGAAGATGCCCGAAATTTACGAGGCAAAGGCCTACGCGGCCGCGAGCGCCACGTCGCCGATGGCGCCGACCGCCATCCGACGCCGCGAGCCGGGCCCTGAGGACGTGCAGATGGACGTGCTCTTCTGCGGGGTCTGCCACTCGGACCTGCACCAGGTGCGCAGCGAATGGCAGAACACGATGCCAACGGTCTATCCGTGCGTCCCCGGTCACGAGATCGTCGGCCGCGTCACCCGCGTGGGCAAGAGGGTCAGCAAGCTCAAGGAGGGGGACCTGGCGGCGGTGGGCTGCATGGTCGATTCGTGCCGCACCTGCCCCGATTGCCGCGCGGGAGAGGAGCAGTTCTGTATCGCACCGGCGACCTTCACCTACAACGGAGAGGATCGGCATCTGGGCGGCGTCACCTACGGCGGCTACTCCAGCAGCCTCGTCGTCGACGAGGCGTTCGTTCTGCAGGTTCCGAAGGGGCTCGATCCGGCTGGCGCCGCGCCGCTGCTGTGCGCCGGAATCACCACCTACTCGCCATTGCGTACCTGGAAGGTGCAGAAAGGCCATAAAGTCGGGATCGTGGGGCTGGGCGGGCTGGGTCACATGGGGATCAAGATCGCCAGCGCCATGGGGGCCCATGTCGTGCTGTTCACGACCTCTTCCGCCAAGGCGGAGGACGCTCGCCGTCTGGGCGCGGCCGAAGTCATCCTGTCCCGGGATCCGGCGGCGATGCAGAAGCATGTGAAGAGCTTCGATTTCATCCTGGATACCGTCTCGGCGGGACACGATCTGAACCAACTGATCGAGCTGCTGAAGCGGGACGGCACGCTGACGCTGGTCGGAGCCCCGGAGACGCCTCATCCGGTCGGCGCGATGGGCCTCATCTTCGGACGGCGGCGGCTTGCCGGATCGCTCATCGGCGGGATTCGCCAGACGCAGGAGATGCTCTCCTTCTGCGCGGAGCATGGCATCACCTCCGACATCGAGGTGATTCCCATGCAGAAAATCAACGACGCCTACGACCGCCTGGCGCGCGGCGACGTGAAATACCGCTTCGTCATCGACATGGCTTCGTTGAAGTAGACGCGGGCGGTCGCCTCAGGTCGCCTTGGCCTTGAGCAGGACATCGACGCGGCGGTTCTGCTGTCTTCCGGACGTGGTCTCGTTGCTCGCCCTGGGCATCCCTTCGCCATAGCCGATTGCGGCCATGCGGTCTGCCTCCACGCCCCGTCCGACCAGGAAGCTCCTCACGGACCCTGCCCGGCGCTCCGAGAGCGCCTGATTGTGCTCCTCGGTGCCGGTCGAATCGGTGTGTCCCTGGATCACGACCGCCGTCTTCGGATATTGCATGAGGACGCCCGCGACCTCGTGAAGGGTGTCCTGTGAGTCGGCGCTGAGCGTCGCGGAATCGACGGCGAAGAGAATGTCCGAATCGAAGTGCACCAGCAGCGTGTCGTCGCTCACGCGCTCGACGTGAGTTCCCGGGATCCGGGCGAGCTTCTCCTCCTGGGCGTCCATGTAGCCGCCCACTCCCGCCCCGATCCCCGCACCGATGGCCGTTCCCGCCAGGATCTCATCCGCCTCGCGCTTTCCCAGGGCGATGCTCAGCGCGGCGCCGGATAGGGCGCCGATGCCCGCCCCCTTGAGGGTCTTGTCCCGCTTGGTCTCGCGCGGTGGCGCTGAGGCGGTCTGAGAGGTCGTCGCGCAACCTGCCAATGATCCCAGAAGAAGCACGAGGCATGACGCGGCCCCGACGCGGCTCTGTCGCAGGCGGCGCAGCCCATAGGTCTTTTCGTCGCCGGGAGCGCTTGGGTGTCGTCTCATGTTCCGTCTCCTAAGTAACTTGCGTGACCGGTGCCCGGCGGCGAAGAGGCCTCCGCCATGCACCTACCCTGCTACGCTACACCAGCCATCCTCGGAGGAGGATCCAGTAAATACCCTATGGATGTGATTCAGCCGATGCCGTATGGTTGTTTGGTTGTATGTGCTGGACAGGGACGGGGGCTTCAGACGAGAACCCCTTTTTTCTCCGTACCGGCGGAAGTTGACGAAAGAAATTCGCAATGAGGTGAGACGATGACTATCAAGAGACTATTGAGCGCCATCGCACTCGGCGGTCTGGTTTCATTGATGGCCCTGCCCGCGGGCGAGGCGTTCGCCCAGACCAAGGTCAAGCCGGGATTCAATATTTTTTCGGTCGATCAGGACAAGGAGATCGGGAGGCAATCGGCCGCCGAGGTCGAAACCCAGATGCCGATCCTCCGCGACAGCTCGATTCAGTCGTATGTCAGCGCGGTGGGCAAGCGGCTCGCCCGCTATGCGCCCGGAGACTTCACCTACCAGTTCAAGGTGGTGAATACCTCCGACATCAACGCCTTCGCCTTGCCCGGAGGCTACATGTACGTGAACCGGGGCCTCATCGAGGCGGCCAAGAACGAGGGCCAGCTGGCCGGCGTCATGGCGCACGAGATGGCCCACGTCGCCCTCAGGCACGGCACCAACCAGGCTTCGAAGGCCTACATGGGACAGGCGGGGCTGGGGATCCTCGGAGGTCTCATCGGGGGCCGCAAGGAATCCACGCAGCGCGTGGTCGGTGCGGTCGGAGGCTTCGGCATGAACGCCTTGTTCCTGAAGTTCAGCCGGACCGACGAGACGCAGGCCGACATCGTCGGGTCCCAGATGATGGCCAAGGCCGGCTACGATCCCGAGGACATGATCGAGTTCTTCGATCTGCTCAGGAGCCAGCAGTCGGGGAATCCGGGCAAGGTGCAGCAGTTCTTCAGCTCGCACCCGCCTCCTGCGGATCGCGCCGCCCGCATTCGCGAGGAGAGGAAGCACCTCGCCGTCCGCGAGACCGCGCCGGTGGGCGGCTTCTCGCAGGTCCGCGCGGAGCTGCGCGGGATGCCGGCGGCTCCTTCCATGGCGAAGATCGCGCAGGCCAGCAACACGACGAGCCGCCCTCCGAGCAGCGGCGGCACCCTCGGGTCCGGCGCGCCCGACATCGAACAGCCCTCCACGACCTACCGGAGCTATGCGCAAAGCACCGGCTTCTTCCGCATCGACTACCCGGAGAACTGGCGGGTCTATGAGCCCGACAACGGGTATGGCGTGACCCTGGCGCCGGAAGGAGGCTTCGTCGACACGGGCGGCGATCAGCCGAATCTCGTCTACGGCGTCATCGTCAACCACTACGATCCCTTCAATAACGATAACGATGACTCCGGCAACGATCGGTTCATCATCGGGGGCAAGAGCTTCACCGGGGACAAGGGCTCTGGCAACGATGAGAACTACCGCATCAGCCGCACCAGCCTGGCCGAAGCGACCAACGACCTGGTGAACCAGATCCTGCGCACCAATTCGCATTTGAAGTTCGTGCAGGACTCCCAGCGCGTGGACCAGGTCGACGGTGCTTCGGCGCTCTCGCTGGTCCTTTCCGGCCGCTCGCCGGCGACCGGGCTGGAGGAGCGGGTGACGGTCTTCACGCGGGAGCTGCCGGACGACCACGTCATCTACGCACTGTTCATTGCGCCGGGCCAGGACTATACCGCGCTGCGCCGGACGTTCGAGCGGATGATCTCGAGCCTGCAGGTCAACGACTCGGCAGTCCACCGGTAGACGTAGTCGGCGGTCTGACTGCCGCGTTTGCGGACAAGCTTCCCTTCTCACCGGCGACCAGGAGCCTG
>DASTZC010000041.1 GCA_035764505.1 Candidatus Polarisedimenticolia bacterium | reverse complement strand
TGTTCTTCCCCTCGTAGCCGATGATCCTCCCCTTCACCTTGGCGCTCGGGATCGCGATGGCGCTCACGGACTTGGACGCCGTGACCTCGGAGGCCAGTCTCTCGATGGCCAGCGCGATGATTTTCCCCGCCTCCGCATCGGCGTTGCGCTGCGCTTCCTCCTTGATCTCCCGGATCATGCGGGCCGCCTCGAAGCGGGTCTCCGCCCGGAGGTTGTTCAGCAGCATCTTCTTGGCTTCCTCGACTCCCATGCCGGCGATCTGCTCGAGGCGCCGGTTGACCTCCTCGCGCTGGCGCCGGTAGCGATCACGGTTCTCCGTCGCCTCCGCCTGCAGCCCGTGGAGACGGCGCTCGCTCTCCTGGATCTTGTCCGTCTGCCTGCGGGTCTCGTCCAGCTTCTGCTGCAGCGAGCGGTCCTTGTCGTCGAGGCTCTGCTGCTGCTTCTGGGCCGCCCGGATGCGGCCTTTCAGGTCGGCTTCCATGCGGGTGCGCACCTGCTGCCATTCCTCGCGTGCCTGCAGCAGGGCCTGTTTCTTCAGTTTTTCGGCTTCACGGCGGCTCTCCCTGACAATCTCCTGGGCTTCCGAGCGGGCGGCGTTGAGGTGCTTCTGCCCGAGCCGGAAGTTACCCAGCCAGCCGAGCGCAAACCCGGCGACAATCAGAGCGAGGGCGCCGATCAGGAGAAGGACCGGGCTTTCCATCATGGGCATCCTCGTGCATTGCTGGGGCGGGCGGCATCCTCTCCGGGGTCTCCCCGGGCTCCTTCCGACAGAAAAGAAGGAGGCTCGGGGCGGGAAGCCGGAGTTCCGGGACGGAACTCGAAGGGGATCGGGCGTTTCAGGCCGGACGATCGCTCGAGAGGGTGGGCCACGCCAGGTTCTCCCTGGCCGGCGGGGAAGCGTGAAGAAGGCGGGTCAGTCGGAGGACAATCCTCGCGGGTCGATCATGAAGGGCGCACGCCCTTCCCTGGGATTGTTGCGCGTCCGACATTTTCCGGGGGATATATCCCGGAGGAGATCATATTCATGGATCGAGGCGGAAAGGCCCTGTTCCTGGATGATGCAGTCAAGCATTCGCTTTCCGTCCGATTCTCGAGTCTCTCTGTTCCCGGCTTTTCACGCCGTAAGGTCTGAGCCCGCACGGCGAGGCGAAGTATAGCACTCTGACGAGGTTACGTACAACCGCCGCAGAACCGGCGGCCGATAAATTGACTTCGGTGCAATGGAAGTCTAGGATGATGGCCTTCTCAAGGAAGGAAGGAGGTGACAGAATCGTGAAGAAGATCTCTGTTTTGACCGTCTGCGCTCTCGTTCTGGGTCTGGCCACCGTCAGCATGGTTTCGGCTGCCGACGCCAAGGCCACCACCATTACCGGCTACGTCACCGACAGCCACTGCAAGGACATGGGCGCGAAGGAAGGGCACAAGGATTGCGCCCTGAAGTGCGCGCACGAGAAGGGTGGCAAGCTGGGTGTGTGGGACGCTGCCAACTCCAAGTTCTATGCCTTCGATGATCTGAAGAAGGCCGAAGAGTTCGCTGGCTCGACGGTGACCGTCACCGGAACCGTCGAGGGCGAGACCCTCAAGGTCGCCAGCATCGCCAAGGCGGAAGCCAAGCCGCCGGAAAAGAAATAACCCGGCTGGAAATAGGAATTTGGCGGGGAGCTTCGGCTCCCCGCTTTTTTTTCAGGGGGTCTCAGGTTTGGCGGGCGCCGGCTCCAGCCAGCTCGAGCCGTCCTCGTAGAATTCCTTCTTCCAGATGGGCGCCGCCTGCTTGATGCGCTCGATGGCATAGGCCACCGCTCCCAGGGCGGCATGACGGTGCGCCGACCCGACCACAATCGCCACGCTGGCCTCCCCGATGGCGAGCCGTCCCACCCGGTGGATCAGGGCGATACGTAGTGGACCGTATCCACGCAGCATCTCCTGGCCAATTCCCCTCAAGACTTTTTCCGCCATGGCCGGATAGGCGTGATACTCGACGGCGGTCACGCGGCGCCCCGCGTTCTCACGGCGCACCGTTCCGACGAAGGACGCCAGGGCTCCCACGTCCTCGCCTGAGCAGGCGGCCATCAGGGCGTCCAGCAGGATCGGCTCCGCAATGATGCGATAAGCCTCCCTCTCCCCCTCCCTGCCGCCGCTGACCGGGGGAAAGAACGCCACCTCCTCTCCGCCGCGCAACGCCAGGTTGGCCGGCGCATATTCCTGGTTCACGGCGGCCAGCGGCATGCCGCGATAGGCCTGGAGGGGAGGATGTTCCTGCTGCAGACGGCGCCAGCAGCCGGACAAAGTCTCCCCCTCGGGAAGATCCAGGTCCACCACCTCGCGCCCCGCCAGCTCGCGCAGCCGCGCGAAAAGCAGCACCCGGACTCTCATCGCCGCTTCACCTGCCGCAGCAGCTCCTCCACCATCGCCTCGATCCCCACGGCTACCTCGGAGACCCGGTGGAACGATTTGAACCCGGGAGTGGACACGATGCTGCCGTTCCGAAAGGAGCGCACCTCGGCCGGATCCAGCCCCTCCTGAGGGTCCTCGAGGGGCGCGCCGATCAAAGGGGCGATCAGGATGTCCCCCAGCCCTACCACGCCAATCGGCTTGCCGGTCTCGAGGAAATGCCCCACCACCGCCGCGGCGTCCGGGTGCGCTTCGCGCCGCGTTCCCGGCTGCGCGAAGCCGATCATGAGGTTCTTGGCGGCGCCGAATCCACCCGGCACGATCAGCGCCTGCAGCGTCTCGAGGGGAAAGTCGGGAACCATCTGGATCTTGTCATGAAGGATTCGCGAGGATTCGAGATAGAGGTCGCGTGCCTCGGCGGCCGTCTCGTCTCCCACCGTGTGATCCACCACGTGCAGCTGCGGGCGCCGCGGCGCCAGGGCGATCGCCTTCGCGCCGCGGCGATCCAGGGCGAGGCCGCACAGGACCGTTTCCTGCACGTCGCTGCCGTCGAAGTGGCCGCACCCGGAAAGCAGGATCCCTATCTGAAGCCGCAGCGGCTCAGGGGAGAATCGCGCGGACATCCGCCACCACCCTGCCGATGGCCCCCTCGAGAGGACCGTCCACCACCGCGCCGGAGGCGTTCTGGTGGCCGCCCCCGCCGTAGGAGGAGGCGACCGCATGGACATCGATCGATCCCTTCGACCGGAAGCTGACCTTCACCTTGCCGTCGGGCAGCTCCTTGAACAGCAGGCAGGCCCGCACGCCGCGGATGGCGAAGAGGTGGTTGACGATCTCCGAGGTGTCGGCCTGCTCCGCCGAGCACTCGATCATCTCGCGCCGGTTCAGCGCGATCCAGCCGAGGCGCCCGTCGGCCTCCAGACGGAACTTGGCCAGCGCCATTCCCATCAGCCGGATGAAGCCTTCCGGCTGCTGCTCGTAGACCAATTCGTAGATGCCCGCCGGATCCACGCCCAGGGAAAGCAGCTCCGCGGCGATCCGGTGCGAGCGCGGCGAGGTCTTGGAGAAGCGGAAATTGCCGGTGTCGGTCACCATCGCCGTGTACAGCGCCGCGGCCGAGGCGCGGTCGGGCCTCCCCCCGAGCGCGACGATCAGATCGAAGATCATCTCTCCCGTGGCGCAGGCGCTCTCGTCGATGGCGTTGATTCCCCAGAAGGCGTCGGTGGTGGAATGGTGATCGATGCAGACGGAAGGCAGTCCCGATTCGCGCACCGATTGCTCCATCTTACCGAGGCGATGCAGGCTCGAGTTGTCGAGGGTGACGATCAGCTGGCAGCCGCGCAGCAGCTCCGCTCCGCCCGGCTCCTCGAAGGAGCGGATGGTCCCTTCCGGATCGAGGAAGCGGTAGCGCTCCGGGACCGGATCGGGGTTGAGGATGACGACCTCCTTCCCGATCGACCGGAGATAGGCGGTCAGGGCGACCTGCGATCCGAGCCCGTCGCCGTCGGGGTTCTGGTGCGTGGTCAGCAGAATCCGGCCCGCTCCGCCGAGGGCCTGGCGGATCCGGGCAATGATCTCAGGCGTCATGGCCTCTCCGTGCGGGCGGCGGTTTCACGACGCCGTCGCGGTAGGCCCGCGCATATTCGAGATAGACGCGGGCATTTTCGAGAATCCTCTCCACCTCGGCCGCCTTCAGGGCACGCACGATCTTCCCCGGCACGCCGAGCACCAGCGAGCCATCCGGAACCACCATGCCTTCGGGCACCAGCGCGCCCGCGCCAATCAGGCAGTGCCGGCCCACCACGGCGCCGCTGAGGACCGTGGCCCGCATGGCGATGAGCGCCTCGCCGGCGACCCGGGCCCCGTGAACGATGGCGCCGTGTCCCACGGTCACGTCGTTGCCAATCTCCACCGGGAGATCCATGTCGGTGTGAAGGATACAGCCGTCCTGAAGGTTGGTCCGCTCGCCGACGCGAATCGGCGCCGTGTCGCCGCGCAGGACCGCCATGAACCAGACGCTCGAATCGGCGCCGAGGCTCACCTCGCCGCACAGGACCGAGGGCTCCGCCACGAAGGCGCTGGGATGAATCGACAGCCGGGTCGGAAGGAATCTCTGCGCCACCAAAGTCCTGGCCTCCTACCAGACGGGAATACCTTCGTGCACGGCGCGCGGCCCCAGATCGAGATGATCGGTCATGCGGCTGGTCCCATCGTGCACCTTGATCCCGGGATTCAGAAGGTTGTCCGGATCGAAAAGCTCCTTGACGCGCCGGAAGGTCCCGACGACCTCACCGAAGGCCTGCTCGAGAAACGGCGTCCTGAGGCGCCCGTCGCCGTGCTCGCCGGAGAGCGCCCCGCCCATCCCCAGCACCATCGCCGCGTACTCCACCGCGACCCGCTCCATGAGGGCGGCGATTCCCGGATCGCCGGCATCCAGCTGCGGATTGACGTGCAGGATCGCATCGCCCGCATGCCCGAAGATCGCCGCCTCGAGCCGGTGCTCCGCCAGGATCCGGCGGATGGCACGGAGGAACTCGGGGAGACGCTCCGTCGGAACACAGGCATCCTCGATGAAGCGGGTGTTCCTCAGCCTCCTCTGGCGTGCCGTCAGGATCGGAGAGGCCGCCTTGCGGATCTCCCAGATTCTCTCACGCGTGCGCGGCTCCAGCCCGCGCACGATCCCTGCCGCCAGGCTCGGCCGCACCAGATCGGCGGCGAGGCGCTCCAGCCGGTGGGCCGCTTCCATCTCATCCTCCCCTTCCAGCTCCACGATCAGGACCGCCTCGGTGCCCGCGGGCAGCGCGCGCGCCTCCTCCTGGCCCGCCTCGCGAATCAGATCGAGAAAGGAGCGATCCAGCGCCTCCACCGCGGAGGGATGGTGCTCCAGAACGCGCAGCACTCCCTGTCCCATCGACTCCAGATCGCGAAAGTGCAGCAGCGCGGTGGCCGTCCCTCCGGGCAGATCGATCAGGCGCAACGTCGCTTCGAGCGTCAGTCCCAGCGTCCCTTCGGAGCCTACCAGCAGCTGCGCCAGGTCGACGCTTTCACCCTGCACCGCCCGCAGCAGCTCGTAGCCCGAGGAAACCCGGCGCACGTGTGGAGCGGTGCGCTCCAACGCCGCCCGATCCGCTTCGACCCGATCGCGCAGCGCCTTCGACAGCGCCGCGAGAAGATCTTCACCCGCCTCCAGCGCGCCTTGATCGAGACTGCGGGTCTGCAGCGTCACGCCCCCCGCCAGGGCAACTTTCAATCCGACGACGTGGTCGCGCGTCGGTCCGTAGCGAACGCTGCGTGGGCCACCGGCGTTGTTGGCAATCATCCCGCCCAACGTGCAGAAGGCACCGGAGGACGGATCGGGAGCGAAGCGGAGGCTGTGCCGCGCCGCCTGCCGGTTCAGCTCCGCCAGCACCACCCCCGGCTGCACGATCGCCTGGCGCTTTTCAGCATCGATCTGCAGGACCCGGTTCAGGTGGGGCGAGAAGTCGAGGATGATGCCGCTGCCGACGCTCTGTCCGGCAACCGCCGAGCCGGCGCCGCGCGCCGTCACGGGAACGCCGCTGTGGCGCGCCCAGGACAGCGTCTCCAGGACGTCTTCCGTCTCCGCCGGCAGGACCGCGGCCGACGGGACGACGCGATAGATGCACTCCGCGGTGCTGTAGCGCCGCTTGGAGGACTCGTCCTCCAGAACTTCTCCTCGAAGCTTGGATCGAAGCAGGCTGAGATTCATGAATTTCATGCGGGCCGCGAGGCCGTCAGCGCCCGGCGTCGGCTCCGGGCAGGCGGCGCGAAGCGGGGTCAATGCACCGGACAGGCCGGCAACGCTAGCATGCGAGCGATCCGCTGTCAACGAACGGCCGCACCTCAGAAATCGAGCTGTAAGCCGATCTGGAAGCACCTGCCGAATGGCCGCTCCTCGTCGACCCGAGGACGCCGGCGGTGGGCTCCAGTGTGGAGATGTGCAGCGCGTCGTCATCGAGGAGGTTGAACACCTCCAGGGAGACGGCGGCCACCGACTTGCCGGCAACGAACCGCTTCTGGACCATGGGCCGCCGGCCAATCCGCCGCGGCTTCAGGCCCGGGAGGAACTTCCCGGAGCGGGCCAACGTATCCCAGGATCGGGTGCCGCGGCTGCGCTGGATTCCGAAAGGAGTTGCGATGGCGACCTTCCTGCTTTGGTGTCTCCTTTTTCTCTTGTGCTGGCCGCTGGCGCTGCTGGCGCTAATCCTCTATCCGCTCATCTGGCTCCTGCTGCTGCCGTTTCGCCTGATCGGCATCACGGTGAGCGCGGTCTTCGATCTCCTCGGGGCCATTCTGACGCTGCCGTCCAGGATCCTTCGCGGACCCCGGCACCTGCGCAGCTAACCCGCCGCTTCAGCTTTTCTTGGAAACCTGCTGGATCAGATGTCCCAGCTCGGGAAGGATGAGGCGTTCCATGGCCAGGGCCACGGCATCCTCGGAACCTGGAAGTGAGAAGAGCACCTTGGACCCGCTCAGTCCCGCCGTGGCGCGGCTGAGGAAAGCCGAGGCTCCGATGCGGCGGTAGGATATCGCGCGGAAGATCTCCCCGAACCCTGCGAGGCGCTTCGTGAGCAGCGCTTCCACCACCTCCACCGTGCCGTCGCGCGGCGAGATCCCGGTCCCGCCGGTAAGGATCACCGCCTGGATGGCGGGTTTCTTGATCCAGGCCTTCAGAACTTCCCGAATGCGGACCGGATCATCCCGGACGACGCGGTAATCTTCGACCGCGTGCCCCGACTTCACCAGCAGGCGTCGGATGTGCACCCCGCTGCGGTCGGTATCCTTGGTGCGAGTGTCGGAGACGGTGAGGACGGCGACGCGGACGCGCCGGGGCGCTTCGCGATGGTGCTCCCGATGACCCATTGTTTCAGGAAAGCGAGCGCAGGAAGCGGATCAGGGTGCGGATGCCGTGGCCGGTGGCCCCTTTCGGGGCGTAGCCGTAGGCCGACTCGAAGTAGGCGGGACCCGCGATGTCGAGATGGGCCCAGGCCACGTCGGGCTGGACGAATTCCTGCAGGAACAATCCGGCGGTGATCGCGCCTCCGTAGCGGATCCCCGAATTCTTGATGTCGGCCACGTCCGAGCGGATGTGCTCGCGGTATTCGGGGAACAGGGGCAGCTGCCACATCCTCTCCCCCGCCTCCTCGGCGCTGTCGAGGATGCGCCGGACGAGACGATCGTTGTTGCTCATCACCCCGGTGCATCCCGGTCCCAGCGCGACCATGCAGGCGCCGGTCAGCGTCGCCAGATCGATCAGGAAGTCGGGCTTGAGCGTGGCACAGGCCCACGACAGCCCGTCGGCGAGGATGAGCCTGCCCTCCGCGTCGGTGCTCTTGATCTCGACCGTCTTGCCGTTCGCCATCCGCAGGACATCGCCCGGGCGAATCGCACGCCCGTCGGGCATGTTCTCCACCATCATGAGCAATCCGTGGACCTCGACGCCGATCCCCAGGGCGGGCAGGGCCAGCATGGTGCCAAGCACGGCGGCCGCCCCGGACATGTCGGCTTTCATCGCCTCCATCCCCTCGGGCTGCTTCAGGGATATCCCGCCGGTGTCGAAGGTGACTCCCTTCCCCACCAGCACCACGCGCGGCTTCTTCTTGGCGCCGCGCGGCACATGGCTGAGATGGATCATCACCGCGGGGTGCTCGGAGCCGCGCGACACCCCCAGCATCCCTCCCATGCCGAGCCGCTTCATCTCCGGCTCGCTCATGAGCCTGCACTTCACCGAGGATTTCCTGGCCTCGCGGACCGCCACCTCCGCCATTTTCTCGGGATGCAGGTAGCCGGGGTGCTCGGAAATCAAATCCCGCGCCACGCGGGAGACCCGGTCGATCTCCTGCACCTCCTCCAGCACGGAGCGGATGCGCTTCAGCTTCCCCTCTCCGGCTCCCACGAGAATCTCCTCGGGACCGGCGCCGTTGCGCGGGGCGCTCAAGTACTTGTCGAAGCGATAGAGGCCGTGCAGGAAGCCCCCGGCGGCCAGGCCCGCAGCTTCCTCGAAGTGCTTGTCCTTGGGGAGCGGAGGCAGGACCAGCCCGACGCGCCTCGCACGCAGCCCTACCGAGCGCGATCCCGCCACGGCGCTGGCCCGGTGCAGGACCTCGCGACTCAGGTTCTTGCGTCGGCCGAGACCCATGACCAGGAAGCGCGCGGCGGGGCGTCCGTTCGAGTGCCACAGGAGGGCGGAGTCCTGCTTCCCCTCGAAGCCGTCGAGACGCGCGATCTCGGCGAGGCTCTTGCGCAGAGCCGGATCTGCCAACGTGGCGGGATAAGGCTCGCCTTCGAACTGGAAGTGAACGGTGAGATCGGCGCGCTGGTCGGAGAGATCGCCCGGGACCGGGGTGACGCGAATCAAGTAGCCTTCCCGAGAAGCGCCAGGACCCGCGCCACGATGCGCCCCGCGGACAAGCCGACCTCCTCGAGGAGCTCGGCGCGGGAGCCGTGAGTCACGAAGCGATCCGGAACGGCGAAGCAGCGGGGCGGGGCCGCGCCCGCCTCGGCGAGGGCCTCGGCAACGGCGCTGCCCAGGCCGCCGTTGATGCTGTTCTCCTCGACCGTGACCAGCTGCGGATAGGTCTTGCGCAGCTCGGCCAGCAGCGGCAGGTCGATCGGCTTTACGAACCGGCAGTTCACCACCCCGGCACGAATCCCCTTTTCCTCGAGAGCGGCTGCCGCCTTCTCGCAAATCTCCACCATGGCGCCCACCGCCAGCAGGCAGATGTCGGTCCCGGACCTCAGGACCTCCCACGAGCCGATCGGCAGAATCGAGCCCGGGCGGGTCGGATCGTATTTTCCGCAAGGGGTCTTCGGATAGCGGATGGCAAAGGGGTGCTCGTTCTGCCGCAGGGCGGTGACGAGGAGATCCTTCATCTCGTTGCCATCCTTGGGGGCGCTCACGATGAAGTTGGGCACGGCGCGCAGGTAGCTGAAGTCGAAGACACCATGGTGCGTCGGACCATCGGGTCCGACCAGCCCGGCGCGGTCGAGACAGAAGACCACGGGAAGATTCTGAACGCCGACATCATGGATGATCTGGTCGTAGGCGCGCTGCAGGAAGGTCGAGTAGATCGCCACGACCGGCCGGATCCCCTGCGTGACCAGTCCCGCGGCGAAGCAGACGCCATGGGCCTCGGCGATGCCGACGTCGAAGAAGCGCTGCGGGTGCCGCTCCTGGAAGCGCACCAGCCCGGTGCCGTCGGCCATGGCGGCGGTCAGAGCGACGACGCGCGGGTCGGCGTCGGCCAGATCGCAAAGCGCCTCGGCAAAAACCTCGTTGTAGCTGGGCGCTCCCTTCTTGTCCGAGCCGGGGGTCTTGCCGGTGACGGCGTCGAAAGGGGAAACGCCGTGGAAGTAGCAGGCATTGCCTTCCGCCGGGGCGTATCCCTTTCCCTTCTTCGTGAGGACGTGCAGCAGGACCGGGCCGCGCGAGTGCTTCAGGCGCGACAGGACGGCGATCAGGCCTTCCAGATCGTGGCCGTCAATCGGTCCGTAGTAGGCGAAGCCCAGGGACTGGAACAGCGCGCCCGGGACCAGCAGGTTCTTGAAGTTCTGCTCCACGCGGCGTGCCAGCTCGCCCACCGGCTCCCCGAGCGGGACCCGCTCCAGGATCGCCTTGACCTCGTCCTTGATCCGCCCGTAGAACGGGTTCGCGGTGATGCTGGTCAGGTACTGCGAGATGGCGCCGACGTTGGGAGAGATCGACATCTCGTTGTCGTTCAGGATGACCAGCAGGTCGCGCTTGGAATGGCCGGCGTTGTTGAGCGCCTCGTAGGCGAGGCCGCCGGTCATCGCGCCGTCGCCGGTCACGGTGACGACATGAAAGCTCTCGCCCTTGAGATCCCGCGCCGCGGCCATCCCCAAGGCGGCGGCAATCGACGTGCTCGCATGCGCCACACCGAAGGCATCGTGCTCCGATTCGGCGGGGCTCACGAATCCGCTGACGCCGCGGTACTGCCTCAGCGTCGGAAAGCGCTCCCGCCGTCCGGTGAGTATCTTGTGAGGATAGGCTTGATGCCCGACGTCCCAGACGATCTTGTCGGTCGGGGATTCGAAGACTTTGTGCAGCGCCAGCGTCAACTCGACCACGCCGAGACTGGGACCCAGGTGGCCGCCCACCTTGGACACGACGTCGACGACGTAGGTCCTGAGCTCCTGCGCGAGCTGCTGCAATTGATCGAGAGTGAGAGACTTCAGATCGGCGGGTGAGTTGATGCGAGGAAGCAGAGGCTCCGGAACCGCGGCCGCGATCGGACCGGCCGATTCTTGCACCCGACGGGTCCGGACCAGGTCGACCCTGCCGGGAAGCGCCTCCTCCATCATCCCCCCTTTTTTCCCCGCAAGTGACGGAAAAAACAGGCGTTCACTATAGACGGCGCTCCCGGGGCTGTCAAGACTCGGGCCTCGGGGACGGGGGTTGGTTCTAGAGAGTGACGCCCAGGCGGGAAAGGACCTCGGATACCCGGAGCCGGAGGTCGGGGAGCGTGGCGTCGTTCTGGATGAGGACGTCGGCCATGGAGAGACAGACATCGAGCTGCTGGCCCGGGCCCCGGTCGGCGCGCTCCAGCGCTTCCTTGCGCCGAAACTCCTCGAGGCTGCCGCCGTCTCCCCGGCGCCCGCGCAGGCGGCTGCGCTCGAAGCGCAGATCCACCGGCGCGTCGATACCGAGCAGATGGAAGCCGCCGAGACGCCTCAGGGCGCGGATTTCGCCCGGGTTGCGGATCGAGTCGACGACGCTGCGCTCGCCCAGCCGGGCAAGGATGCGCTCCGCCAGCACGCCGTCACCGAACTGCGTCCTCAAATCCGTCCCGGTTTTGATGAGATTGTCGCGGGAGTGATCCAGGCCGCGCGCCGCGGCTTCTTCGCGCACGATGTCCGACAGGGAATGAAGCGTGAAGCCCTTTTCCGCCAGGAACAGGGCCACCTCTCCCTTCCCGGAAGCGTTCGGACCTGTCAGACCGACGCAGATGCAGTGATTGGACCCGGCAGCGCCCGGCGCGCGGGGGGGCATCTACTGCTGGGGAGGAACCGGCTGCTGCGGTGGCTTGTTTTTGCGGCTGAACGGATTCACGGCCCCGTATCCCCCCATGCCGGCTCCCTGCCTGCGGCCGGGAGCAAGCTGCTGGGATCGGCCGCCCACGTTCATTTTCACCTTCGAGCGCCAGTCTTCCGAGCCGTTCGGCGCGGCATTGCCGACATCCCCCGGGTGCTGTCCGCCCGCCGTTGGATCGACGGCATTAGGGTCCTGCTGCGCAGGCGCGTCGCCGGGATTGCTCTGCAGCGCCGCGGGCGCGGGCGCGGCGTCCGGCGCGGAAGGAGGAGGATTGGGAACGGCAGTGACACGCGGCGGCTGCTGGGCCGCGGCATCGGGGGCCGCGGCAGCCGGCGGCAGATCATATTCTTCCAGGCTCGCCACCTGCTTCACCGGAACTCCCATCTCGCCGCCGCCATCCAGGGTGAAGTAGTACCAGTTGCCGCGCTTCTCGACGGTTTGCACGACGATTGAATGTCCGCGGGTAAAGGTGACGAGCTGGGCGGCACTGGCATTTGCGGCCAGGCCCAGCGCGAAAGCGCTCGCGACGATTGCGGTCCGGATTTTTTGCCGGTTCATTGCCTCGCTCCCGGCAGGCCCCCGGGCCCGCCTTCGACTTTCTTTTCGAAGTACCAGCTTCGGATCACTTCCTGCGCCGGCTTTCCACGTGGTGTGTAGTCTCGATCGGTGGGGCCGCCTTCTCCCCACCAGAGATAGACGTAAACTCCGGCTAGCATTGTCTCACTTTTCCAGGCCTCCACAAAGGCCTGGAAGCATTTTCTTTGCTCTTCGGGATCGGGGTCCCCCTCCGCCATGTAGTTCCAGGGGTCGACCCCGGCTCCCTTCCGGCTCGGATAGCCGATCTCCGTGATAACCAGAGGTTTGTCCCCGTTGAGGGTCTTCCAGGCCCGGATCCCCTTCTGGATTTCCGTCCACCGCCGGCTCATCTCCTGGACGTCGGACCCGCTCCCCTTCCCCACCTCGTAATAGGCGTTCATCCCCAGGAAATCGAGGTGCTTTCCGAACGAGACTGGATCCAGGTGATCCCAGTTCGCCGAATAGGTCAGCTTGCCCGGATAAACGCGCCGCACCGCGCCGATGACGCGGGCCCAGCGCTTTTCCATCTTCTCCGTCGAGCAGAGCTCCGAGCCGACGCTGAAATACTCGACTTTCTCCTCGGCGGCCAGCGTCGCGTATTCCAGGATCATGCGCTGGTAGGCCGCGAACCAGGCGTCCCAATCTCCGGGCCGAATCGTTCCTCGCCACTCGCCCTCCTTCAGATCGTCAAGGTAGACGATCGGCAGGAGAAAAACGCGCATGCCGAGGCGGTGGGCTTCCCGGATTGCGGTGCGCAACGCCGGCTTGCCCGGCGTGACCCACTTGTCCTCGCGAAACCCGATCGACCGGATGTCCTTCTGCACCCTCGGTACGATGAAGGAGACCGAATCGACTCCCAGCTCCTGCATCTCGGCCAGACTGTGACGGAAATACTCCGGATCGCTTTTCGAGAAAATGCCGAGAACCATTCCCCTCTGGAACGGTCCGGTGGGATCCGCGGTCCGCTGGGCCTGCCCGCCCGAGCCGAAAGCAAGCAGGGAGGCTCCGAGGATTCCGAGGACCAGGAACGGCGCTCTCAAAGCGTCCAAGAACTCGTCACATCTCGAGCGATGAAGTGAATTTACGGCGATGGAGACGGGAAGGCAACGGTCATTCTCCGACGATTTCCAGGTTGCGCGGGACACCAGAGAGCTGATGGGCTTCCAGGATTTCGCGCGCCTCGTCGGCCGCCTCGTCCGGGACCGAGAGGCGGATTTCCCCCAGCCCGTCGACCGTGAGAGGCACCACGGAGTGGGTGATGTGAGAAATGACCTGGCAGGGAATACCGTAACTTTCGAGAAGGCCGCGCACCAGCTCGGCTTCGGAGTCGCTCCAGCTGCGAAAGATGACGTGGGAGCTCAGGGGGCACCTCGCAGGAATGTGTGTCACGCTTCCGGGTGATGTGATTTTAGTCCGCCTTATGCCGTCCGTCAAACCTCTGCCCTTGATGACTTTAGCTCGCTGTGCTAGGATTTCGCGCTTTTTTCGATGTCCGCGTCCGGCAACGCCGGGCCAGGAGCTTCACGTGGCGGAAAACGGTAAAGCCGGGCACGACCGGCCTGGCTCCGGCCTGCGCTGGCCCCTCGCCTTCGTATCGCTCCTCCTTCCTTTTGTCATCTTTCCTATCGCTTTGGATCCCTTTCAGCTCCCCAAGCAGGCCCTCGTCGACGTGGGAGCCGTCGCGGTCCTGGGGGTCTGGCTCGCGAGCGTGCTGCGGAGCAACCGAGTCAGGCTGCGCAGCGCCGGCGCCGCTCTGCCCCTTCTCTTTTTCCTCTTTTTCGCGCTGCTGTCGATTTTCCAGGCTCCTTACAAGGCCGACGCGCTGACCGCCGCCCGGGATGCGGCCTATGCCATCCTGGTTTTCTTCCTGACCGCCTCGGCGCTCCCGCCGGAAGATCGCCTGGTCCCCAGGTGTCTCTCGATAGGGGCCCTGGTCACCGCCGGGCTGGGCCTTTCCCAGATTCTCATGGGGCCGATCACTACCTGGCTTCCTTCCAATATGGGAGGCGTGCTGGTGGGAGACGTGAGCACGGCGGCGCTGTTCACGGCCCTCGCGTTTCCCGTGGTGCTGATGCTGGCCGAGACCAGCTCCGGCGTCGCCAGATGGCTCTGGTGGCTGGGCGCAGGGGCTTCGGCCGCCTATGTCGTGCTGGCGCGATCCCGCGGAGCCTGGGCGGCCCTCGCCTTCGCCGCATTGGCCTACGCGGCGCTGCGTGCGCTGCGCTCCATCCGCATGGGAGCCCCATCGCCCCGCCGGCCGCTCGCGGCACCCGTTCTGGCGGTGGTTCTGGCGGCCGTTGCCATCGCCTGGGGCACCAAGGGAACGGGAATAGTCATCAGCTCTTCTCCGCCTTCTTTCAAGATGAGCGAGCTCCAGGGCTGGAAGCTGGGCTTCGAGACATGGCGCGTAACGAGCGGACTGGCGCTGTCTCATCCCCTCGGCATAGGAGCAGGCAACTGGCGCGAGGGTTTCGCCAACGTCGCGGGAAACACCCATCCGCGAACCGGATTCACCGCGGCGAGGATCCCCACCCAGGCGGGCAACGAGTATCTGCAAATCGGCGCCGAGCTGGGAGGCGTGGGGCTGTTGCTCCTCCTCTGGGCGGGCATCGCCTTGCTGCGCTCCGGTCTGGCAAGGGCCCGAGGCGGAGCGGCGTTGCCGGCAGCCGGCGTCGCCGGGCTGGCAGGATTGGCCGCCTCGGCCATGCTGGCCAATCCCCTGAGGGAGCAGCCGACGCTCTGGAGCGCCGTCCTGCTCGCGGCGTTCGCCGCCGCGGGGCCGCGCGACCCGGCGACCGGGAGATCGGAGCGCACTCTGGATTGGACCTTCGAGCCGCGCCGCCGCAAGGCGCTGGGAGCGGCTGCGAGCGTGGTCTTCGTGCTGCTGGCGGGACTGACGGTCCTTCGTGTGTCGCGCATGCTGCTCGCCGGCGTGGACCTCAAATCCGGTCAGGCCGCCTGTGCCCGCGGTGATTTCGAGCACGGCATCCCGGCGCTGCTGCGCGCCGGCCAGGCCGACGCGGCATCGCAGCAGGCCCATTCCCTCGCGACGCAATGTGCCCTGCGCGCGGGGCGGACGGAGCTGGCGGAAAAAGAAGTCCGCACCTTGATCAAGCTGAACGGGCATGATGCTTCGTCTCTCTACCTGCTGGCTTCCGTCCTGAAGGAAAAGGGAAACCTCATCGAAGCCATCGCGGCGTGCGAAAAAGCCAAGGAGATCTACCCGCAGGACGAGCGCATCAATCTTCTCCTGGGGGATCTCCGCAAGGTCACGGGGGACACCATCCGCGCTTCGCAGGCCTACGCCGATGCGATCAACGGCAATCCCAGCTCCGTCGAAGCCTTCCTGCGCACCGGCGACAACCTGATGGCCCGCGGACAGATCTTCACCGCGGTGAGCGCCTACGCCAAGGCGGCCAATCTGGATCCGTTTTCCGCCGAGGCGGTGGAGAAGCTGGGGGGAGCCCACATGAAGGCGGGAGACTACGACAGCGCCGTCATGATTTACCAGTCCCTGCTGTCGATCACTCCCGACGATCCGAGCGCCTACCTCAGTCTGGCGGGAGCGCTCGCGGGACTGCTGCGGCACTGCGAGGCGGTGCCGCTGATGGAGAAGGCACGATCGCTGGAGAAGAACCCGGCGCGGGTGGAAGCGCTCAGCCGCTTCATCGAGGAGACCTCCGCCAAGTGCAAGAGCCAGACGGCCGCGAAGCACTGAGCCCCGCTCACTCCCCCCGCATGGCTCTCTTCTCCAGCATGTAGCCGATCAGAAAGATGGCGGCCCCCAGGGCGAGCATGGCGATCTCTCCCTTGACGTCGTCGCGCGCCATGCCCCAGAAAAGTCCCAGACCGAGCAGCACCATGCCGTTCAGCTCCAGGAATTTCCCCAGGTAGTAGGCCACGAATGCTCCGTCCGAAGGGGCGGTCACTATAATGAGGACGGATCTCTCCGGCAACCGCCCGCGCGCGGCGACCCGCCGCGGGCGTCAGGGCGAAACGAAATGAAGCTGATCATCGTGGGCGGCGGACCCGCCGGCTCGCAGGCTGCCGAGCTGGCCGCGTCAAAAGGGGCGCGCGTCATTCTCTACGAGGCACGTCCCGGATGGGAAAAGCCATGCGGGGGCGGCGTCCCGGAGCGCGGGGTCGATCTCTGCCCGGCGCTGGCCGATGCCGGCTTGCCGCAGCGCATCGCCGTTCGGGCGCGCATCTTCTCCCCTTCCGGACGCGAAGCGCTGGTGCCGCTGGCCGAGCCGCTGCGGGTCTTCAGCCGCTGCGATCTCAACCGCATCCTCCTGGAGCGGGCCGCCGGAGCGGGAACCGAGGTGCGTCGGGAGAAAGTGGTCGCCGTCTTCCGCAGGGATCAGGCCTGGGAGGTCACCGATGGCGCCGGGAGGAAGGAGCAGGGCGATTTCCTGATCGGGGCGGACGGCGCCAGCGGCCTGGTCCGCTCGCGCGTCGCGCCGCACCTGCCCCGCCTGGACGGGTCGATCGGAATCGGATACTTCCTGGAAGGCTACTCGTCGGACGAGATCATCCTGAAGTTCTATGACGGTCTCGATGGCTACGCCTGGATCTTTCCCCGCCGGGATCACCTCGCCGCGGGAATCTGCGGCGACGGCGCCGGCGGGAATTCACAACCGCTGTTCGAGCAGATGGAGCGCTTCCTGATCGATTTCTACGGCGCGCAGATCCTCAGGCACACCGTCCGCTACGGCGCGAAGATTCCTTCTTTGCCGTCCTCTCTGAAGGTCGAGGATTCCTGCCTGGGAAAAGGCTGGGCGCTGACGGGTGATGCCGCCGGCTTCGTGGACCCCCTCACGCGCGAGGGCATCCACTACGCTCTGCTTTCATCGCGCTTCCTCTCCCAAGCGCTGGAGCGGGACGATCCCGCCGCCTACCCTCGCGCCTGTGCCGCGGCGTTCGGAGATGAGATGGCATGGGCGCGGGACCACCGTGGTGCTTTCTTCGCGCGCCGGTTCTGTGAGGCTTTCACCCTGCTGGCATCCGCCAGCCGGCCGATTCAAGCGGTCGTCTCGGACCTGATTGCCGGCCGCCAGGAATACCGCTCCCTGCGTCACAGGCTGGGAGCGCGAGTCGTTGCCAGCGGGCTCGGGCTTGGGCTCGGACTGCTGCGCAGGCTGGTCGTTCCGGACGGAGCTCCGTCCCCCTCCCACTACCCGATCGGACCCACCGCCTCGGGCGCTTCCCTCTAGAAAGTTCAGCGGGCACGCTCGTGGCAATCCCAGCATTTGTCGTCGAGAGGATGGTTTTTCGATCGGGCATTCGGCTGCCCGCGGCCGTGGCATCTCAGGCAGTTCTGTGGATCGTCCGATTGCAGGTGATCGGAGTCGGCAGGAACGCGGGGACGCTGGTGCGTGACGGTATAGGCCACGAGCAGCGAAGCGAGGGCCAGGAAAACCGCCAGGACGATCACGACGCGCCGGTTCAAGCGCCTACCTGCGCTCCACCCGACGTTTCACCGCCGTCATCGAGGAGACGCGCTCGGTAGCGAGCACGCGGCCACGAAGGAACGAATCCTCGGCAATCGCCACCACCGACGCACGGATGTCGCCCTGGATCCTGCCCGCCGGCCGCAGCTCGAACTTCTGCGCCGCGATAACCGTCCCCTCCACGCTTCCTTCCACCACCACGTTTTCCGCGGTGATGTCGCCCTTGACGAACCCGGAGGGCTCCACGAACAGCGAGCCGGAGGTGGAGATGTTTCCCTCCACCCGTCCATGCACGCGGATGTTCTCCTCGGAGACCAGCTCGCCGCTGAGAATGTGGTCGGACCCTATGACGGTGGCGGCAGCGGATTTCCCATCATCGGTGGGGATGGTCGGCCGGTTTTCCTGGGGGTTGCGGCGCTTCTTGAACATGCTCTCCGCCGTCGTGGCGGCGGGAGTATAGCACGGTGAGATTAGCGGGATGCACCCGACAGGACGATCTGAAAAGGATGCATCTCCACCTTGTAGATGGCCGCCGCAACCGCTGGATCATTGGCCATCAGCTCCTCGGCCTGGGCCTGGTCCGCCGCCTTCAGGACGATCAGTCCCTCGAAGACATCGGTGCTCATGCCCGCCAGAACCAGGACGCCGCGTGCCTGCAGCGACTTCAGGTGCTCGAAGTGCATCACGATGCGCGCTTTCTGCTCCTCGGTCGCCTCGGCCCCGGGCGTCGAAGGTATGAGCCGCACCAGGAAGAGATCCTTGCCGCCGGGCGCCGCGGGCGCGGCGGTCCCCTCCTCTCCTTTCTTGCCGGCAGGCCAGGCGGGGCCTGCTGCCAGAAAAGCGAGAAGACAGAAAACGGCCGGCAGGTGCTTGTGAATCGAGCGGAGAATTCGCATGAGAGTTAGCTCCTTCGTGTGGAATTACGTCGCAGTCGCAACCGAGCACCTTCCCGAGCCAGGTGAAGCTGGTCGCGTCAATGGATCGTCCCGGGAGGCAATACCCGAGTGCCCGTCCCCTGCCGGAACCCCATGGTCATCAGGGCCAGCAGGATCTTCTGCCGGTCGCAGGGGGCCGGCGCTTCCAGCAACGCCTGCTTCTCGGCCGGGGAAAACGGCAAGGCGGCCGCGAGACCGTTCAACACGGCGATCCCGGCGAGATTCTTGAAATCCTCCGGCTCGATCGAGATGCTGTGGGAAGCGCGCAAGACTTGTAAGGCCTCGAGAATGTCGGCGGCGTCCAGCGGACGTCTCGGCTCCAGCGCATCGGCATCGTAGCCTTCGTAGCTGACCTCGAACCGCCGGTATCCCTTCTCCACTGCCAGCTCCCGGATCAGCCGGAACCGCGTCACTCCCTTGAGCAGGATGTGAAAGCGGCCATCCGGCTCGGGCAGATAGTGCTCGATGCGTCCTGCCCCGCCGATGTGGTGCAGCTCCGGCGCCCCGTTCGGCTCCTCCACCGGCCCGGAGTTGTCGGGCGCCGGGATGACCGGCTGGACCATGCCGATGAACTGATCGGAGGCGATGGCATCCGTGACCAGGGCGCGGTAGCGCGGCTCGAAGATATGCAGCGGCAGCCAGTTCCCGGGGAGCAGGATGCAGCCGGTGAGGGGAAAGACACGGAGGATTGCCGGGGGCGTGGAGGTTTTTCCGCAGCGCGGCATCTAGGCCTCCCGCCAGGAGGCCGCGCCACGGGTGAGATCGTCGATCCGGCTGCGCAGCTCTTCCATCCTGTCCACGCCAATCGAGATCACGAAGCGCGCCTCGTCATCATAGGTCTCGGAGAGAATCGATCCTCCCAGGCGCGCTGTGTGCGAGCGCATCTCGCCCGACCACTGCAACGGCACGCGCGCTTCCAGCCGCCGGGTCGGAATGCGCTCCAGGATCTCCCCGGCATCGATCGCCGCGATGGCGGCATCACGGTAGGCCCGAACCAGCCCCCCGACGCCGAGCTTGACACCTCCGAAGTATCTGACGACAACAACCAGGACGTTCTCCAGGCTTCTTCCCTTGAGGACCGAAAGAATCGGCGCGCCGGCGGAGCCGGCCGGCTCCCCGGCGTCGCTGGACCGCTCGACACCCGCCGCGGGCGTCGACACGCGGTAAGCCAAGCAGCAGTGGCTGGCATCCGGGTAGCTCGTCTCGAAGGCTTCGATCTCCCGCCGCGCCTGGTCTTCGGAGTCCACCGGCAGCGCGAACGCCAGGAAACGGGAGCCTTTGATTCTGAGGGTCGCCTCGCTGCGGCGCGCCAGGCTGAGCATCCTGCCCCGGAGTATAGCCCCCGCCCCCGGAAGCTCTCAACAGGATTCACCCTTGACAAGCCCGTGACCCAGGCGTACTTAGTCCGGTAGAACTTCCTCGTTCGTCCACATGCTTCAGATTGCCAGGCCCGCGGGCGGTCCACCGGGCCAAGGGGGTTGTCATGAGAGCTCCGTCCACAGGACGACGGATCGCCCTGTTCTTCACAGCCTTGCTGGCGCTGGCGACCGCCCTCGCCGGAGCCCCCGGTTATGGAGGAACCCGCGCCTCCCGGAGCGCTGCGCTGGAAGTCGATTGTCCTCCGTGCGACGATTTCAATCCCTGCACCATCGACGGCTGCAACACCACAACAGGCACCTGCACGCATGCCCCCAAGCTGTGCGACGACCGCAATCCATGCACGGTCAGCGCCTGCGACACTCTTACAGGCGCCTGCCGGCAGACTCCCAGCCCCGGCTCGCCCTGTGACGATTCTCGTGCGTGCACCCTCGGCGATACGTGCGACAGCGCAGGGATCTGCCGCGGCACGGTTCAAACCCCGGGGACCCCGTGCGACGACGCCAATCCCTGCACGCAAGGCGATTCCTGCGACACCATTGGATCCTGCCAGGGGACCGACCTCCCGAAGGGCACCGCCTGCGACGTGGAGGGAGACTGTTTCGCAGCAGGAGAATGCGACCAGTTCGGGCAGTGCAGCGGCGCTCCGCTTGCGGCCGGATCTGCGTGCAACGATCACGATCCCTGCACGTCGAACGATTTCTGCCAGTCGATAGCCGGGGGACCGTGCCACGGAGCCGCCATTGCATGCGACGACGGGAACCCCTGCACGCGCGACAGCTGCGTGGCAGACACCGGCTGCATCGCGACGCCCATCGACTGTGAGGACGGCAATCCGTGTACCGCGAACGCCTGCGATCCGGAATCCGGCGAGTGCACGCTCACGTTCGTCCCGGGATCGGGAACCTGTGAGGATGGGGACTTCTGCACGGTGGCCGATTTCTGTAGCGGCGGGAATTGCATGGGCGGTTCTCCCCGGAATTGCGACGACGGCCTCCAATGCACCGTGGATCAATGCATCTCTAACGATCGAAGATGCAGCCACCAGGCTGAAAAATCCTTATGCCCGAGCGACAATGAATGCATTCGATGGAGCTGCTCCGTGGCGGGGCCACCGCCTCTGGGATGCGGTTACACGATCTTTTTGGGTCTTCACTGCAGCACCTCGCCAAACAAGTGTTACTCAGGTCGATGCGGCGGCGGCGGAATGTGCGAACCCAATTTGAGCGACCCCGTGATCTGCAACGATTTCGATCTGTGTACCACGGATTTATGTTCTTCTACGACCGGCTGTGTCTTCCAGTCACGGAATTGCGATGACGCGGATCCGTGCACTGCCGATACATGCAACGCCGCAGGCGGCTGCTCTTCGACACCCCTCTCCTGCGACGATCAGGACCCGTGCACCCTGGATTCCTGCAATTCCGGCGCCGGATGCGTTCATGATCCGGCCCCGGAGCCGGATCGGAGCCTTCAGGTCTCACTGTCTCCCTCCAGGCTCTACCCTCCCAACCACCGGCTGGTCCCGATCGTTGCAACCGTGACCCCCACGGGTTTCTGCGGGGGCGCTCCTACGATCGTGCTGACATCGATTCTCATCCAGGAAGGGAACGGCGGACCGGGCACGCCCGGGCAGGACATCCAGGGAGCGGATCTCGGAACCGCCGACACCGCTTTCCAGCT
>DASTZC010000040.1 GCA_035764505.1 Candidatus Polarisedimenticolia bacterium | reverse complement strand
GCTCAGCGGCATCCTGATCGGCCTGGTGGGAATCTCGATTTGCCTGTCGGAGATTCTGGACCGGTGAGGGAGACGGCGCGGGCCGCGATCGCCACAGGGCTCCTGGCCGCCGGGGCCGCCGCATGCGCGCTGGGCCATCCGGTCAAGATGCTGCATGAGACGCGGTCCGCAACGCCGCGATCGCCCATGAGCGTATCGCTGGAGCTGCCGGCCGGGGAGATTCGGGTCGAGCGGCTCTCTTCGGGCGAACTTCTCTACGACCTTCAGCTCAGCTACTGCACGCAGCATTTCACTCCGCACAGTCGCTTCACGCCCGCCGCGGGATCGGACGCTTCCGGGGATCGACTCGAGGCGGCGGCGCGGCGTCTCGAGGGAGCTTCCCCGGCTTCGGAGCCGAACCTCCTGCTGCTGAAGATTCCGGTGGGACACCTGCTGGATCTCCGGGCGGCCACCGGCGACCGCGCCGATCTCGATCTGACGGGATTGAGCTTGCGCCGCCTCACGCTGCACGCCGGCTCGGGACGGCTGCGTGCCCGGTTCAAGGCTGGCAATCCGGCCGACCTGGAGCGTCTGCTGCTGGTGGCCGGGACGGGGGAGAGCCTTCTGGAAGGACTGGGATGGGGAGGCGTCTTGAGCCTGGAGTTCCACGGGGGAGCGGGCAACAGCGTGATCGATTTCTCGGGTGCCGGCCCCGCGGAGGCCGCGGCGCTGGTGGATCGCGGCGCGGGAAATATCGAGATGGTGCTCCCGCGCGATCTGGGCGTCGTGGTCTCGGGAATCGATCCGGATGCCGCCGTGCCCCAGGGCTTCCGGGTGTCAGGGGGCGGGTGGGAAAGTCTGAATGCCGGGGATGCCGCCCGCCGGCTGCGGCTGGTGCTGCAGGGAGGCTCGGAAGGAGTCTCCTTCCGATGGCTTCCCTGAGAAAAATGCGCAGGCCCAACCTAGGCCTGGTTGCGCGACCCTCAGCCCGGCTTCAGCTCCGGGACGCCATCCGCCTCGACGAAGAGTGGAGTCACTCCGGGGACGCGCAGGCGGCGCCGCAGCTCCGCGGCGAGCGCCTCCAGGTCGGCTTTGACGAATCCCATCGAGCTCCAGGCGATGCGCCCGTCCGCCTCGACCAGGTAGAGGGTGGGGACATTCGTGAGGCCGAAGGCGTTGGAGACCGGATAGCCGGGCTCGTCGGGGAGCAGTGGGAAATGGATTCCCCACTGACGGGCGAAGGCCTTCGTCGCATCGGGGTCGTCCTGGGAGATTCCCCAGAACCCGAGAGGCTCCCCCTCCACCCGCTCGAAAAGCCGCTGCAGGAAAGGAAAAGCCAGCTGGCAGGTCGGGCAGTTGTTCTTGAAGAAGGCAAGGAAGACCGCTCCGGGTGCGCCTTTTCCCAGGGAATAGCGCTTCCCGTCGGTTCCTTCGAGGGTGAAGCCGGGTGCCTTGTCGCCCACCTTGAGCATGGTCATACGCGACATGTTAGCCTAAGCGCGGTCATCGAAGCGAAGGACCCGCTCTTGGAAAGCCGCCCGCATGCAGAATTCCTCCCTCAGCGTACCTTCCGCCTCCGCGCGCCCGCAGTTCTCCCCCGCCGACGCGCGGCGCGGCGACTGGATGGTCCTCGTCTCGGCCCTTTGCTTTGCCACCATGCCGGTTTTCGGGACTTACGCTTATGGGGCGGGGATCGGAGTGGTGACGCTTCTGGCCTGGAGGTTCGTGCTCTCCGTGGCGCTGCTGGCGCTGATCGCCGCGCTTTCGGGGAGGATGGTCCGGCCGCCGCGCGGCACCGCCGTCGGGCTGCTGGGCATGGGGGTGATGTACCTCGTCATGTCGTTCATCTATTTCCAGGCCTTGCGTCTGGCGCCGGTGTCGACCCTCACACTCCTTTTCTATACCTATCCCGCGGTGGTCACGATTCTCTCGGCGGTCCTGCTGCGCGAGCCGCTGACGCGGGTCAAGACGACTGCCCTGGTCCTGGCGCTGGCGGGCTGCGCCGTGGTGCTTTCCCCGGCGGAGCTCGGCGACTGGCGCGGCGCCGCGCTGGCCTTGGGCGCCTCCCTGCTCTACTCCGGCTTCCTGGTGGCCGGCACGCCGCTGATCCGGCGGGTCGAGCCGGTCCTGGCGACCCTGCTCATCCTGAGCGTCTCCGCGGCGGGATACCTGATCGCGGCGCTGGTCACCGGTGCCGCGGCGCCGCCGCCGAGTCCCATCGCCTGGGGATCGATCCTGGGAATCGTGGTGATCGCCACGGTGATGTCGGATCTGTCGTTTTTCTGGGGCCTGCCGCGCACCGGCGCCAGCCGCGCCGCGATCCTGAGCACGCTCGAGCCGGTATGCACGCTGGGAATGGCCGCGCTCCTGCTCGGAGAAGCGATCTCCCCGGGACGGCTCTGGGGCGGGGTCCTCATTCTTCTGAGCGTCGTGCTGATTCATCGAGAGTAAGACCGTGACACGCATTCGGCGCGTGCCAGCGCTTCTGATTCCGGCAGCCATCCTGGCGGCCGGACTCACCGCGGCCGCCGCCCCGGGGAAACCGGATGTCCCGATCGTCAAGCCGGTCGACCTGAAGGGGGATGCGCAGGCGGGGGAGAAGATCTACCTGGCAACCTGCTGGACCTGCCACGGACTGGGAGGCGACGGCCGGGGGCCCGCCTCGGCCGGAATGCAGCCCGTGCCCACCGACTTTTCGAAGCCCGATGCCCTCAAGAAAAAATCGGATGGCGAGATCTGGGACGCGATCCTGAAGGGCAAGCCGGCAAGCGCCATGTACGCCCAGAGTCTCTCGCCGCAGGACGTGGTCGACGTGGCGGCCTATCTGCGCACGCTGGCGCGCAGCCCCGCCCAGGGAAAAGGGTTCCTGGAAGCCCTGGCGCACGGCAATCGCGAGGCGGGACGCGGCCTGTACAACGAGAAATGCTGGCCCTGCCACGGGCCGACGGGCCGCGGCAACGGTCCCGCCGCGGCGGCGCTGAAGCCGCCGCCGGCCGATTTCACCGATCCCGATCTGGTGGTGGCCCGCACCGGCAGCCGTCTCTACCAGGCGCTGACGGTGGGGATTCCCGGC
>DASTZC010000039.1 GCA_035764505.1 Candidatus Polarisedimenticolia bacterium | reverse complement strand
TTCTTGATGACGCACGAAGAGCGTGTTAAAGAAGATGCGCATCCAGCAAGCTTGTCTGGTTCGCAGCCAACCAACGAGGCACGTGGCTGCAGGAAGAGCGTGCCCGGTGGCCCCACCAACGGCTCCAACAGGAGCCCGTTTCTGAGCGTCGGCGGTAGCCGCACGCTCGAAGGAGGCCCACACATGGACAAAGTAGGGTGGATGGTTCTTCCGATGCTCGTGGCTGCGGCCGCAGCGTCCCACTTCGCGGCTCTCAAGTCCACAACTCCCAGCACGGAGTCGTTCAACTGCAAGATCGTGCAGTGCGCGGCTCCGGATTGCCTCGACAATGAGCACCTTCAGACACCTCCCGGGCAGTGCTGTCCGGTTTGCGTGCCGAACTAGTATCGCTCGAACCTCCCCATGAGAACCGCTTCACCCCCCGCCGCCGCGGCGGCGGGGGAGCCCCAAGGGCGACCATCGGGTCGCCCTCTTTGTCGTGCCGGTTGTCCGGCCTCTAATGGGTGATGCGGCATGCCCCCAGTCACCCTCCTGAGCGCAAGAAGGGCCATCGAGCGCGACCCGGACGCGTGATAACATGCCGGGCGACTCGACCCTTCCAAATCCGTCACGTTCGAAAGTGTGGAGCGACCAAGTGCTCGGCGAACCCTTGGCAAGGGGTGATGGCCTTGCGGGCGCGTGCGGAAGCCTGAGAGCCGCCCGGCTTCTCCTGCTCGGAAGCCTCCTGGCAGGCTTCCTGTGCGGGAACCTCCAGGCGGCGGGAGAATCCAAGGATCGGGAGGCCTCGCGCACGCTGGGCGTCCCGGATGCCCGTGGAGTCCTGTACGGCGTAACCTCCGAGCGGACCCTTGCGGTGGCGTTCGAGGTGGATCGCGAACAGGTCCGCCTTCTTTCCTATACCCTCAAGAATCGCCCCTTCGTCCAGCCTCTGAACGAGGAGAGCGCGGAACCGACGGAGGGAGGCCCCCCCACTCTGGAGCTCGCCCTCTTGAAGGCTTCCTCCCGGAGGTACGTCCGGCGCATGGATCTGCCCGGAATCTGCCTGGAGCACGCGGGCGACGAGCCGCCCCACATTCTCGGGGACACGATTCGGGTGCATCGCGACTCGATCGTCGTGGAATTTCCCGAGGCCGAGGGAAGCGATCGGATCGAGGTCGCGGCGATCGAGGGGACGCCGGGGAAAGAGTCCCGAAGGATTCTCGGCGCGATGCGACTCGACTCCCTCCACTTCACCGAAGCGGGGGGAAGTGCGAGATACGGAGATCTTCTCTTCGCCTCCGAGGAGGACAAAGGGGCCTCCCCTCAACCCGAGACCCTTGGAACCGTCATCTGGCCCGAGAATATCGGGGATCCCGACATCTATACCGTCTTCGGCAACGCCGCGGAGGTGAACCGGAGGATCAACGTCACCATCGTGCCCGACGGGTACACCTACGCCCAGAAATCGCTGATGGTGAGCCACGCCACGTCCATGGTCCAGAAGTTTCGCGCGACGACCCCTTACCGCGAGCACGACAACCTGATCAATTACATCCTGGTCTACGCTTATTCGGTGGAGAGCGGGACCGACCAATGTGACTGCTCCATCGTGGCGAACACGGCGATGGGCTCCGGATTTCCCAACGCGGGGGCTCCCTGCGGCGACAGTGCGAACCGCTGCCTGTACTACGGCTACGGCTGCGACACCGATGTCAGTACCCATATCGCGGCGGCGGAGCTGCGGGCTCCTGCCAGCGATGCGAAAGTGGTGATGGTGAACACCTCGCGCTATGGGGGATGCGGAGGAGCTCGGGCCGTCTACTCGGCCGCCAACTCTTCGGCGACCGATATCGCCACTCACGAGCTGGGACATTCCCTGGCGGGTCTCGCCGATGAGTATGTGAGCAGCGCCGGCTGTGGAGGCCAGGTGGGAAACATCAACACCTCCACCAATGCGACCATGGGAGCCTGGCCCGAATGGATTGCAGACCTCGGTCCGCCGTGGGAGGGCGCGCAGTACTATGCCCAGTGCATCTACCGACCCATGTTCGACTGCCTGATGCGCTCTTTAGGAGCGCCATTTTGCAGCGTCTGCAACCAGCGATGGGCGACTTCCTTGTTCGGTCACTTCAGGGTCGCCCCCACCGCGCCCATCGAGTCGGCAAGCCCCGATACCCCGGTCGTGGCGCTGATCGGGACCTTGAAGGATTTCTCGGTCACCCCGCGCTTCGCGATCGGTCCGGGAGTCTCCAACAGCTTCACCTGGAAGCTCCAGGGCCCCGGTTTCCCCACTCCGACGGTTGTCGCCACGGGAGCGGCGAGCTACTCGAGGTCCTTCGCCGTGACGGGTTCCTTCACCCTCACCTGTGAAGTCGTCGCCGACACCAATTACGTCAAGCCGGTCAAGAATGCGGGAAACGCCGACCTGGCCACCTGGTCGATCGAGGCGGTCGAGGACGTCGACCAGGACGGCTCCTACAGCAACGTCGATTGCAACGATCACAACGCGGCGATCCATCCCGGCGCGAACGAGGCCTGCAACGGCGTCGACGAGGACTGCGACGGCATGGTGGACGAGGGGTTCGACCAGGATGCCGACGGCTTGACCTCGTGCGGCGGCGACTGCGACGACACGAGAGCGTCGGTGCACCCCGGCGCCGCGCAGGTCTGCGACGGATTGAACAACGACTGTCTGTGGCCAGGATGGCCTTCGCTCGCCGGAACGAACGAGCGGGATGACGATCTCGACCTCTATTCGGAGTGCCAGGGGGATTGCGACGACTCGAAGGCGTCGGTGCGTCCCGGCGGGGCGCAGGTCTGCGACGGTTTGAACAACGACTGTCTCTCGCCCGGCTGGCCGTCGCTCGCCGGTACGAACGATTCGGACGATGACCTGGACTCCCTGTCGGAGTGCCAGGGCGATTGCGACGATGCCACCGCCGAGACCCATCCCGGAGCACCGGAGTTCAATGACGGGAAGGACAACCAGTGCCAGGGTGAGACTGGCTATTCCTTGATCGACGAAATCACCGGAGCCGCCGGATTCAACAATCCGGGCGATGCGACGCAGCTGTGCTGGCCCCAGCAGCAGGGGGCGGGACTCTACGAAGTGATCCGTGCCTCCGGCGCAGCTTTCGCGGGAGGATGCACGAGCTCCTATGCCGCCGCCTCCTGCTGGCAGGATTCCGGCACACCGGGCATCGGGCAGGTTTCCTACTATCTGGTTCGTGCCGCCGGCCCTCACGTCGGAAGCTGGGGTGCACGCTCGAGCGGCGTCGAGCGGACCGGCCTCTGTGCGGGAGAATCGCAGTGCTCCGACGCGGTGGACAACGATTCGGATGGCCGCATCGATTGCGAAGATCCCGATTGCGTGTCGCAGAGCACCTGCCAGCCGGCCGTTTTCGGCTTCGTGGATACCTTGGGGAACGATGTGGGCGAAGCCGCGCTCCTCGATTACTTCTCCGCGCTTGCGCCGGATCCCTCCTCCTACCTCTTCTATTCGCTGGAGGGTCCCTCCTCGGGCGCCTTTTCGGCCTGCGTGCAGCGTGCAGATTTCTATCGCGACTCCTACGTCGCCTGGAGTGTGACGGGAGGAGCCGCCGCCTCAGGGGCCTGGTCCAAGTGGTACCGCTCCGGCTCCGGCGCCTGGGTCGGCCCCGTGACGACCGCTTACGACAACAGCTTCGGTCCCGCGTGCGTCGAGGATTATTCCTGGTGCCTCGAGTACGACCTGGGGGGCCGGGCCCTCGTGCTGCTGCCGGGGCGGAATGACGAGTGTGAGGGGGCGGACTTGGCGGAAGGATGCGGCAGCGGGAATTGGCGGTTTACCTTGAGAGTGGCCCGGTCCCGTCTTGCGGCCTGCGGGTTCTGAGGCGCGGCCGGACTACTCACGATCCCTAAAGATTCTGGATGCGGGTGCCGGCCACTCGCATCCCCCACCCGTCTTCACTCGCGGCTTGCTGGCGGTGTCCGATCCAAAACCGCTGTCCTGGCCATCGTTGTACGACACCAGGTAGATCGAAATCAGCCGTTCCGAAATCGGCACAATGTTCTAGTCCCGTACCGGACTCTTCTCCGCGAAACGGTGGAACGCCAGGTCCAGGAGCGCCCTCTGCTCCAGGGCATGCGCCTTGAGGGAGCCGGTTGCCGGGCTGGCACTCTCGGCGCGGTGGACCGCGGTCACCGAACGATCTCCCGCCAGGAGCTGGAGTCGGGGGCGTACGAAGCGCAGCGCGCCCATGTTCGCGGGCTCTTCTTGCACCCAGACGATCTGAGAGGCGTCGGGATGGCGATCGATTTCTTCCCGCAGCTCGGCTTTCGGGAAAGGATAGATCTGCTCCAGCCGCAGGATGGCCGTGCGCCGATCCTGCCGCCTCACGCGCTCCGCGAGCAGCTCGTGGCCAATCTTCCCTGAGCAGACCAGGACCCGCTCGGCGCCGGGGCTTTCCCCACCGGGAAGGACGAGCCGGAACCCTCCGGTGACCAGTTCCTCCCGCCCCGAGGAAGCGGCGGAGGAGCGCAGAAGGCCCTTGGGTGTGAGCGCAACCAGTGGCTTCCTCCAGCGCCGAAGCGCCTGCCTCCGCAGGAGGTGGAAATACTGGGCCGCGGTGGTGGGCTGGCAGACTTGGAGGTTATCCTCGCCAGCCAGGTCCAGGAAGCGTTCCAGCCGGGCGCTGGAGTGCTCGGCGCCCTGTCCTTCGTAGCCGTGGGGAAGAAGCAGCACCAGTCCCGAGAGGAGACCCCACTTGTCCTCTCCCGCCCCCAGGAACTGGTCGATGATCACCTGGGCACCGTTCGCGAAGTCCCCGAATTGCGCCTCCCAGCAGACCAGCGCTTCGGGAAAGTCCCGGCTGTACCCGTACTCGAAGCCGAGGGCCGAGGCCTCTGAGAGCGGAGTGTCCACGATCTCGAAGCGTCCCTGGCTCTCGCGCAGCCCCGCAAGCGGCACATGCTCACTCCCGTCGCGCGTGTCGAACACCACGGCATGACGCTGGTTGAAGGTCCCGCGGCGGCTGTCCTGTCCCGTCAGCCGCACCGGGATTCCCTCCCATAGGAGCGATCCGAATGCCAGCGCCTCCGCCATGCCCCAATCAATGCGCCGCTCGCCGCGGCTCATCTCCAGCCTCTCGTGAAGTCCCTTGCGGACTTTGTCGTGGACGCTGAACCCCTCCGGGACCGTGGCGATCCGAAGCCCGATTTCCTCGAGTCGATCGCCGCTCACCGCCGTCTCCACCTCCAGGGAGGGATCGTGTTTCCCTCCCACATAGGGGTTCCAGTAGTCGGGGAGTCGGCGGAAACTCGGCCTTTTCTTCATGGCCCGCCCCTTTTCCAGCTCCTCGTCCAGAACGCCGCGGATCCCCGTCTCCAGGGCTGTCCGTTCCTCCCGGTCGACCCCGATCCGCTCGCCATAGGCCTCATAGAGCATGGGAAGCGACGCGATCTTTTCGTAGAGGAGCGGCTGGGTGGTCGTGGGATCGTCCACCTCGCTGTGGCCGTAGCGGCGGAAGCAGATGAGATCCACCACCACGTCGGTGTGGAAGATTGCCCGGTATTCCAGGGCCATCGTCCCGACGCGGACCACCGCCTCCGGGTCCAGGCCGTTGACGTGGAAAACGGGGACGTTCAGGCGCCGGGCCACGTCGGAGGCGAAGCGGGAGGAATGGAGCGACCCGAAGGGGGTGGTGAATCCGATGAGGTTGTTCACCACCACATGGACGGTGCCCCCAACGCTGAAACCCGGGAGCTCCGAGAGGTTGAGGGTCTCGGCGGCAACCCCCTGCCCCGCGAAGGCGGCATCCCCATGCAGGTTCACCGGGACGACCCGGGTGGGGCCCTCCTCTCCGAGGCGCGTCTGGCGCGCTCGGGCCCTCCCCATCATCACCGGATTGACCGCCTCCAGGTGGCTGGGATTGGAGACCAGGTGCAGACTGAGGAGATCCCCGCCCGCGGTCCGGTACTCCCCGGTCGCGCCCAGATGGTAGCGCACGTCCCCACTTCCCAGGACGCTATTGGGATCCACATCCTCGAACTCTGCGAAGATGGATGAGGCGGGGACGCCCACCACGTGAACCATCACCCCGAGCCGTCCCCGGTGGCTCATGGCCAGAAGGACGATTCGGGCTCCTTTTCCGGCGGCCGCTTCCAGGAGGGAATCCAGCAGCGGGACGAGAGCGGCGGCCCCCTCCAGGGAGTAGCGCTTGGTCCCCACGAAACGCTGGTGCATGAACCGCTCGAAGATCTCTGCGGCGGCCAGCCGCCCGAGGATCTTGCGGCGATCGGGCGGGGGTGGCTCAGCTTCCATCCGCTCCGCGATCCAGCGGCAGCGATCGGCGCAAGGAAAGTGCATGAACTCGGCGCCGATGGGGCCGCAATAGATCGACCGCCACCGCGCAGCTTCCTCTCCTTCAGCGGTCTGGAGATCGGGATGGACAAATGGCGCCAGGCGCTCCAGCGGATCCAGTTCCGCCTGCAAGTATCCCCAACGCCGGAAGGAATCGAGGAGGCGTGAATCGGGCATGGCCAGCTGCCCCTGTTCGCGTCCGTTGTCCGAGGCAAGCCAGTCTAACATCGGTGGGGCCGCCCGGATCGAACTCGCTGGCCGGACTCTGGACGGGCCCTGGTCTTGCGATAACTCGGTCATTGGAAGTACGATTTGGGCACATCTCTCATCCCGATGTGAGACCAAAGTGGGCTTCCCCCGATTTAGTGGGCAGTTGGGTCATGTCCTACCGTCGTGCCTACCCCCCTAGTTCACTGTCATCGTCGAGGCCGCTTTCTCGGAGGATGGAGTCTGGATCATGGATGCCCGGGTGAAGTCTGGAGAGTGGGGGGGGCAAAAACCTGCCGCTTGCCTGCCGGATGAAGCCGGAAAGCGAATCGAAAATGCCGCGTGTTTGTCGGGAGTCTGCGGATTTGGTGACTTCCGTCACGATCTGCGAACGCAAAAAGGGCGACCATTTCGGTCGCCCTCTTCGTCGTGCCGGTTGCCCGGCCTTTATGTTGGTAGCGGGGGCCCGCCGCAGGCTCCATTCAACTGATTGGCCCCGCTTGCAGCTACTGGATGGATCGTTCCTCCCCGATAGCAGGTCGTGGGTTGCAAGCTCGGGCCCGCCGCAGGCTCCATTCAACTGATTGCGCCGCTTTGGATCGTTCCCGCCGATAACAGGTCGTGGCTTGCAAGCTTGGGTGGGCTCGGATCTGCTCCATCCGAGCATCCTTGATGCGAATCTCCTCGCGAAGGAGCTGGACCTCTTGCCCGAGTCGATCCTCCTGCTGCCGCAGCTCGTGGTTCAGACTCTCCGAAGCCCAGCCGTGGGTCAGCATGACCTGAATGACAGCCGACCGGACTCGACGGGGCCAGCTTCGGGGCAGTGGGAGGGAAGTCGACAGGGGAATTTGGGGCATGAGCCGTCTCCCGGAGAAGCGATAGGCTGATTAGGTGGGAGACAGCATATCCGCGAGTTCGCCGGGGAGGGATCCGACCCATAAAAATCGGTGGACCAGTACAGTCGTGGTAGATCTCGCGCTCCAAGAAACACACAAGGGGTCGCTGGCTTTACCAACGGGAACCTTGCCGCCGACCGGTCGACGCATGGATGCCCCGTGCTGCGACGTGTTTCGCCTCGAGAACGGCAAGATTCAATCGTTCAACTGCTATCCCTCGAGCACGATTATCCTGGCACAACTGGGCGCTGCCGGCGCCGCCGGTGATTGAACAGGTGCGCCGAGTATCCGGGTCACACGTCAA
>DASTZC010000038.1 GCA_035764505.1 Candidatus Polarisedimenticolia bacterium | reverse complement strand
TCCTTCACCTCGCCGGCGGTGAAGGTGATGTTGTTCCAGGCATCGGCCGAGAACAGCGAGCCGACCTGCGCCACGCAGAAGGCCACCAGCAGCCCGAAGCCTCCCATCGCCGCGGTGACCGCCGGGACGAAGGAGAAATCGGGCCGGATCTCGTTGGCGCTGGTGGGCGTCCACATCGAGCTGAAATTCGCGCTGACGGCCGCCGCGTTCCGCCCGACCAGGATTCCGAGGAGGATGAGGGCGATCAGCGACAGCGTCTTGGCCGACGTGAAGACGTTCTGGATGATCTTTCCGAGCTTCAAGCCGCGGGTGTTCAGCCAGGTCAGGAGGATCAGGCTCAGGATGCCCACGAGCTGCTGGGTCGACAGGCTGATGGCGTAGCTGTCGGAAAGGTCGATCGGCCCCAGGATGAAGCGGCTCGGCGAGATCGCCGGGAAGAGGACGCCAAGGAAGCGGGCGAAGCCGACCGCCACCGCAGCGATCGTCCCGGTCTGGATCACCAGGAACATCGTCCATCCATAGAGGAACCCCCACAGCGGCGAGTAGGCCTCGCGCAGGTAGACATACTGGCCGCCGGCGTGCGGGAACATGGCGGCCAGCTCGCCGTACGACAGGGCCGCGGTGATGGTGAGAAGCCCGGTGACGACCCAGGCCATCAGCAGCCAGCCGGCGGAGCCGACCTGGCGCGCGATGTCGGCGGAGACGATGAAGATGCCGGATCCGATCATCGATCCGGCGACGATCATGGTGGAGTCGAGAAGTCCGAGGCCCCGGACAAACCCCGTGCTCTTGTCGGTCGCCAGGGCGGCGGCTTGCGCCATCAGCTGTTCTCCGGCTCGAGAGCGGCCCGGGCCGTGGATGGGATCGGCGCGTCGGGCGAGCCCATCCTAGCCCGTCTCCCTGCGGGACGCAACGGGGAATTCCAAGAAAACCCGATGCTTCCAAGTCGATCGATCGCTTCGAGGGCGATCGTTTTCGGTCGCCCCATCGGCGTTTCGCTCATCCCTTCCCTCCCGGTTTTCCTTGACCCGGCACATCGCTTGCACTGTCAAGGCGTGGAAGGACACACCCATCGACCGACGCGCGCCCACCGGCGCGCGGGGAGGTAAACGCCATGAGGTGCCAGCAAATCCTCAGCCGGGAAATCGTCTTCTGCAAGGTAAACGACACCATCCAGATCGTGGCCCTGAAGATGCGCGATGCCAACGTCGGATTTCTGCCGGTCTGCGACGCTGAAGGGGTGACCGTGGGGGTCGTGACCGATCGGGATCTCGCGCTGCGCGCCTGCGCGGTCGGGATCGATGCCAGGCGCACTCCGGTGACCGAAGTCATGACGCACCAGGTGCTTTCGTGCCGCATCGACGATGATCTCCGGCACGTCGAGGGGCTGATGGCGAACAATCGCAAGTCCCGCATCCTGGTGCAGGACACGGCCGGCCACCCGATCGGGGTGATCAGCCTGGCCGACATCGCGCGCCACGATCGGATCTTCGCCTCCGAGACGATGCGCCGCGTCATGGGCCGCGAGATCCTGATTTCGTGACAGGCGGATTGCTCCCGCAAGGGTTTTGATCCTCATCCGGGACTCAAATCAGGCGTGCGGGAAGCGAAGATTTTGCTGGAGGAGAGAGGAAGGAGCGCGGAAAAGTGCCGTGGGGAAGGCGGGAAGCCGCTGATCTCTCTTCGAGCCTTCCTCACTCCTCACAAGAAATCGTTTGACAAGCTTCACGTTCCGATCCTAGGATTCACCCCGCTCTTTCCCCCAGGGTTTGCAGGAAGCAAGGTCACAACAGACGCTCATTCGTTGCAGTTGTCTGTTCAGTCTCGTCCCAACCGCTCGATTCCGGCGATCGGCAGGGCCTTGACGCACAATTCAAGCTGTTCCATCCAACCCAAGTCACCCTCTCTATCCGGCAAGCTGTGAGGAGCCGAGCGATGCGCATGTGCCGATGGTTAGACTTGGCTGGCGTGCCCCTGATCCTCCTGGGCATCGTGGCCGTCTCGTCATCCCCGAGCAAGGGACAGGAAGGCACGGCGGCGGCGCCGCCGCCCACGGTCAAGGCGGAGATGGCGGATTGCGGGGCCTGCCACGAAGACCAGGCGAAGAACTTCAAGCTCAACCCGCACGGCAAGACGGGGATCGCCGACTGGGACGGGCACCATGCCTGCGAGACCTGCCACGGCTCCGGCACGGCCCACATGGAGTCGGGCGACAAGAAGGACATCCGCAATCCCGGAAAGCTCTCCGCCACGGAGCTGAACGCCGTCTGCCTCACCTGCCACGGGCGCGGCGAAGAACACACCCGCTGGCTCGGGAGCCCGCACGAGACGCGCAATTTGTCCTGCCTGAACTGCCACAAGATCCACCAGCAGGGGGAGCCGGCGCCCTTCCTGTTCGCCAAGGCCACCGAGTTCGACACCTGCACCAGCTGCCACCTGCGGCGCAAGGCGTCGCTCATGCGCTCGGCCCACATGCCGCTGCGCGAGAAGCAGATGACCTGCTCGTCCTGCCACAACGTGCACGGCGGGCCGGGCCCGTCCATGCTGCGCCAGAACTCGGTGGTCGAGAACTGCTTCTCCTGCCACGCCGAGAAGCGGGCCCCGTTCCTCTGGGAGCACCCGCCGGTGAAGGAGAACTGCGCCAACTGCCACGACCCGCACGGCTCGCTCCATCCGCGGCTGCTGGTCGCCAAGCTGCCGCGACTCTGCCAGCAGTGCCACGACGAGACCCGCCATCCGACGCAGCCTTACTCCGACGCCAGCTCGGCGCCCGAGTTCTTTCCGAACAGCCGGATGTTCGACAAGGGGTGCATGAACTGCCATTCGCAGATTCATGGCTCCAACCATCCGTCCGGCGTCCGGTTCATGCGGTAGGAGGAAGCCATGAAGACATTCCCGAAGCGGGCCTGGCTGGTTGCCATCCTCCCGGCGGTGCTCGTCGCCTCGATGATTCCCGCCGCCGCGCAGTCCGAGCCTCCCAAGCCGGTGACGCCGGAGGAGACCCCCCCGCCTGAGGACGCCCAGGTGAGCGGGGAGGTCGTGGGGGGCCCGGAGTGGTACCTCCAGGAGGACCCCAACAACTCGGCGAAGTTCAACGAATATCGCGAAGTCCCCAACGGCTTCGTTCTGGAGTTCCTGCAGTTCAGCTGGGAGCCGAAGGCCGGCTACTACTTCGATCTGGCGGCGCGCGACGTCTCGCAGCTCGATCAGCGCATCTTCTTCGATACCGGCAAGCAGGACCTCTGGAAGTTCTCCTTCGCCTGGACCGAGAACCCGCGGCGCTGGTCCGATCGCGCCAAGCAGCTCTATGCCCGGCAGGAAGGGGCCATCTTCACGCTCGATGACGCCTTGCAGAGCGCGGTGCAGGCGGCGCCCAACAGCGTCGACACCGCGCCCGCCGACGGCGAGTGGGACGCCGGTACCAAGGGAGCGCTGATCAAGAGCGCCATCCAGCAGAACGCGCAGGACACGCAGGTGGGGTGGCAGCGGCAGGTGGCCGCCTTCAACTTCAACTTCACCCCTACGCGGAACTGGATCGTGGACCTGGGGGGGCAGCGGGAGCGACGGGGAGGCTTCTTTCCGCAGTCCCTCGGCATGTACTTCGCCCTCGATCCCGCCGAGGTCGCGGCACCCCTCGAGTTCAAGACCGACGAGGCGCGGGTAGGGGCGGAATACGTGGCACCCCACTTCAACGTGGGGGGAGCCGTCATCGCCTCCGAGTTCACCACCGGCACGACCTCGGTCACCTGGGACGATCAGCAGTTCCTGACCGAAGTGCCCGTCAACGCCAATACCGCCAACCCTGCCTTCATGCGCATGTCTCCCTGGAGCAACAGCGACCTGTTCGCCTGGAGGCTTTACGGTGGCGCCAGCTTCGCCGGCCACAGCCGGATCAACGCCACCTACTACCAGAGCACCACGACCCAGGACGACCCGTTCCTTGCCAAGACAAGCAACTCGCTTCTCCTGGCGACCGCGGCGCCGCTGCCCGCCAACAGCCTCGACGGCAAGTACGAGATGAACCTCGGGTCGGTCGACGTCTCGGGGCGGCCGCTTTCCTGGTTTCGCTACGCCGCCTGGTTCCGCGATTACAACTACGATAACAAGACGCACAGCCTGGTTTTCGACGATTACGTCGCCACCGACTACCAGTTCACCATGTGCGGCAACGCCAACGCCTGCGGGGCCACCACGAACCGTCTCGCCCGGCAAAGTGTGCCTTTCGATTACGAGAAGACCAACCTGGGGGCCTCCCTCGGCTTCCGTCCCACGAGCTGGATGGACATCATCGTCGCCTACGATCGCGAGGGAATGGACCGCAACATCGCCGCGGTGACCGAATCGGACGAGGACACGCTGAAGGCGGCGCTCGATTTCGACGTCAACGACATGCTCACCATCCGGGTCACGGCCCGGCACCAGGAGCGCCGGGCGGACGAATACAACGCCGAATACTTCGAAGAGGCCTCTTTCCCGATCGGCGAGGCCAACATCGCCGCCGCGAACGAAGGGGAGCGGAAGTTCATCTGGACCGATCGCGACCGCGACTACGGGGCGCTGCTCCTCGACCTGGCCTTGAGCCCGACCGTCAGCCTGTTCGCCGAGGCGACGGTGACCAAGGACGAGTTCTTCGACCCGAACACGGGGAAGAAGATCGGCGACCACATCACCATCCAGGAAGATCGGGATTTCGACACGATCCCCGAGACCTACGACATCCTCCTCGCCGGCCGCATCGACGACGAGATCAAGACTTATTCGGTGGGCGCGAGCTTCGTGCCCAACAATCGCTGGAGCGTTTCGGGGGATTACACCTGGGAGAACCGGGAGTACGCCCTGGCCAGCCGCTACCGCAACGTCACCGGCGGCATCGGCACCGACAATCCCCTGGACGACTGGTCTTCCGACACCACCGACAAATACCAGACCGCCAACGTCTCGTTCCAGACCTTCTTCTCCGAGAGCCGCAAGTGGCAGCTGAACGGCGATCTCTCCTGGTCGCGCGGAACGGACCTGATCCACACCGATTTCGTCCCGGGCGGCGCGGCTTCGGGCGACACCACCCTGACCCAGTTCCCCGAGGTGAAGACCACCCTGGCGATCGCCCAGCTCGGGCTGACCTGCTCGGTGCGCAAGAACCTCGACGTCATGTTCCGCTACTGGTACGAGAAGTGGGACGAGGACAACTTCGCCTCCGATTTCAACGACCCCTACATGGGGGACCCGGGCAACGATCCCGGCTCCTCTGAGGCAGTCTACCTGGGCCTCGATTTCCTCGACTACACCAACCAGATCGTCGGGTTCCTGGTCCGCTACGACTTCCGCTGAAATGCCGGCCGGGCTCTTCTACGCCCGGCCGGATATTCTCCCGCAGGCTTCCGCTCCTCCTCGCGAGCTTCCCGCAGGCGGGGTTAGCTGGCCAAATCCAAGATCAGACTTGACTTCCCCCGTGGGCTCGGATTATTAAAGGGCGCCCCCGACGGGGGAGGTCCGTTCCGGAAGGAGTGTGCGTGACCACCCAAGCGAAAAAACGTTGCCGCTCGAGCGCCATGCGCCACGCATGGCTTTGTCTTTCCTTGTTTTTCCTGTTCACGGGAGCGTCGCACGCCGAGGATGCGCGCGGCTGGCTGCTGGCGCTGGATCTGGCGCTGGCGCAGCCTACCGGAGTGGATCAGCCTCTCGCCCTCGTCTCAGCCCCCCGGTCGGAGCGCATCTCACTCGAGCACGACGCCGACCTGGCATGGGGCGCCGGGCTGGGTTATGCGTTCGGCCCGAACCATGGCCGCATCCAGGTCTCGTATTGGACCTTCGAGAACGACGATGCGGAGAACTTCACCCAGACCGGCACCGTCTACCCACAGCTTTTCGGCTACGGTTATTACGGCTCTTTCTACCTGTGCAACCAGAGCTCCGGCGGTTGCGACTCGACGCTGCCGGTGAGCTTCGCCGGAACTTTCAACATCAAAGCCTCCACCTGGGATCTGGATTACGCCGACACCCTCGAGATCACCGAGCATTTCGGTCTCAAATGGCTCGCGGGATTGCGTACGGCCAGCTACGAGCAGGAACAGTCTTTCGAGGGCTTCGACGGCTACTACACCTACCTTCAGGACAAGAGCCTGGACGTCGACGCCATCGGCATCCGGGTGGGCGCGGCGGGAGATTTTCATCTGAGCCAGCACTTCAGCCTGCGTGCCGGAATGGCCTATTCGTCCCTCATCGGGACCTCGGAAGGCAAAGCCAGCCAGAGGATTGTCGAGCTCGGGCTCAGTGAGTCGCGCTCCGGAAAAGACGACAACTTCAGCGGCAGCATCCTGGACCTGGAGCTGCGCGGCGTCTGGTCGGCCGGCCCGGTCGACATCTCCCTGGGGCTGACGAACTCCCAGTGGAACGGCTTCCCACGCGATCAAGTCCCGGCCGTAGGGTTCCAAGGGGTCGGCGAGAGCTCCGTCGACGATTCCTTATCCTTCTCGAGCTTCGAGGTGGGCCTGCTCTGGCGCTTCGGCCGGCAGCGCTTCACCTCTCCCTGATAACCCGCAAAGCTTTCGACGCTTCGCTTCGCCGGAAAGGAGGTGGTTGCAGAAACCCCAGCCGCGTTCCGTAGGTTTTCCGATCCAATTCCTATGTGAACCAACCAAGGGAGACCACTGAATGAAGATTCGCACCGGGGTCCCGGCCGGCCGCGTCCTGTGGCTCGCCGTCGGGCTCCTCACCCTCTCTTTCGGCCTGTCTCCAGCTCTGGCCGACGATACCGATTTCAAGGGTTTCTACGTCGCGCTCGATTTGGGCATGACCCAGCCCACCAGCCTCGATCAGCACTATGCCAACCACGTCGTTTTCGGCACGACGACCACGATGGATCGTCTCGTCCTCGACAACGACTCCGACTTCACCGCGAAGATCACCTTCGGCTACGGCTTCGGCGAGATGGGCAAGCTGCAGGTCTCGTGGTGGGGCTTCGACAACGAGGATAAGGAGGAGAACACCCTGCTCGGCGGGGTTTATCCGACCATCTTCGGCTACGGCAACTCCGGCGGCATGTACATCTACAATCCGGCGGGCGTCACTTTCAGCACGACCGGAAAGGTCCAGGCCGACACGATCGACATCGACTACATCCGCTCCTTCGAGCCGGGCAAGAAAGTCACGATCGGCTGGCTGGCGGGGCTGCGGGTCGCTTCCTACGAGGAGGACCAGACCTTCGAGGGGGCCGACAACTACGGCAACTATTACCGCCAGGGGAAGCACTTCGAGTCCGACGCACTGGGCTTCAAGCTGGGCGCCAAGGTGAAATGGGGCTTCACCGAGCATTTCGGTATGGCGGGAAGCGCCACCTGGTCGTTCCTGATGGCTGACACGGAAGGCAACTCCTTCCAGAGCTTCGCCCAGAGCGGCCCGGCAGACGACGAGTTCACGGGATCGGATGACAACATCCGGGGCGAGATCCGCGACTACGATCTGAAAGCGGTCTGGAGCTACGGGGCCCTCGACTTCTGGGTCGGCTATGCGATGTCCAACTGGGACGGGCTGGTGACCGACCCCATACCCCAGAACGAAGGGGGCCACTTCGCCATCGGGCCCGCCGACAATCGCGGCCGCGACAGCATCGCCTTCAACTCGCTGCACGCCGGAGTGGCTTTCAAGTTCGGCGGGGGCAAATAGCGGAACTCTGCAGCTCGCTCAAAACTAGAGGGCGGCCGGCGACGGCCGCCCCCTTTTTTGGGGTTCAGGCCGCCGGCATCGCGAACTTGATCTCCGGCGACACCTTCTCGGTGGGAGCGATCTTGTACATCTCGCGCTGCGACATCGAAAGCGCTCCCGCCAGGAAGACGTAGGGAACCTGCTGGATGCGCGCGTTGTTGATGGTCACCGACTCGTTATAGAACTCGCGGCGATCGGCGATCTCGTTCTCCAGCGCGCTGACCCGCTGCTGCAGCTGCGTGAAGCTCTGGTTCGCCTTGAGGTCCGGATAGGCCTCGGCCAGCGCGAACAGGCTCTTCAGCGCCCCCGCCATCTCGGTGCCCGCCTGGGCCATCTCCCCAGGCCCTCTGGCCTGCAGGAAGCTGCTGCGGGCCGCGATCACCTTCTCGAGCGTGCCGCGCTCGTACTGCATGTATCCCTCGCACACCTTCACCAGCTTCGGGATCTCGTCGTAGCGCTGCTTCTCCAGCACCTCGATGTTGGCCCACGACTTGTCGACGTTCACCTTGATCTGCACGAGCTGGTTGTAGATGCCGGCGAGGTATCCCGCCGTGATCACGACCAGGATCCCAAAGCCGATCAGCATGACGATCGCCATCGTCTCCTCCTATCCGAAGAATACCGCCCAGGGGAAGCTCCAGCCTCCCCGCAGGATTCCGAAGCGCCCCAGGATCGAGACCGACATCCCCAGCAGGACTGCACCGCCGAGCCCCACGCCCGCGATCGCCTTCCAGGCGAGCCGCAGGGTGATGCTCGTCTCGTCGCGATCCGAGATCATGAAGGTGGACTCGGTGTCGCCCGCTCCAATGAACAGGCCCGCCTGCGGATTGCCGGCCTGCTTCGCCGTCTCCTCCTGCAGCAGCTCCTGCTTCGTCACGGCCACCGCCCCGGCCCATTCCTGCTCATCCAGCGCACCGCTGTCGTCGAGATCGAAGCGTTTCACCGCGGCCGGGTCGCGCTTGAGCCGGCGGAGCCGGTCGCTCAGCCCGGCGCCCCGCGTCTCCACGGAATCGCCCTGCTTCGACACCGTCCCGAGAACGTAGAGGCGGTCGCGTGGATCGATGCGCCACTCGGAGTAGCGCTTGCGTCGACCGAACCATCCCTCGCCTGCGTCGACCCGGCGATAGTCGCGCTGCAGGCTGACGTCGGCGCCTTGCGGGTCGACCTGTATCTTCCCGGTGGAATCCTCGAGCGGGAACGGCACGTTCGATGTCCCGTGATCGACCGTCACCCACTCCTTGCCCCCTTTGCTGCGGGTCCGTTCTTCTTCCACCCGGTACCGGAAGTAGTGGCAGCGCTCCCCCGACAACGGGGCCGACAGCGCCGCCTCGGCACAGGCCATTCCATGGATCTCCGCGAGCCCCATCGCAACCGACCGGATCGCCGAGGTGGGAACGTTCTCGATCATGTTCTTCTTGCGGAGCTGCCGGAAGCCGCTGCGAACCATGAAGCCTCCCCCCACGGCGGCGGCCAGGTCGAGAATCCACCAGGTGCCGGCCCCTGTCCGCGACGAGAAAAAACTGGTCATCACGGTGAAGGCGACCGTGGCGAACAGCGCGATGCGCCACCCTTGCAGCCGGAAGCTCCCGGTATCGACGGAGATTCCCATCCGGTGAATATAGGTCGCCGGGTGGCGCCGGCAAGGGCCACGGCGAAGCGAATTGCCTCAGCGGGCAGGACTTGGCCCTGAATTGCGGGAATGTATTCGAGTTTTTTGTGAGATGAGGTATCAGCCGCCCAGGCCCGAGAGGAGGGACCTGATCTCCTGCTGATCGGGCTGCAGGCGGAGCGAGTGGCGGAAGGCCTGAACGGCCTCCTGCTTGCGGCCACGCTGCATGTAGATCCTTCCCAGCGAGCCGTAGACGCGCGCGCTGTCGGGCTCGATGCGGGCGGCGCTCTCCAGGTGAGATTGCGCCTGGTCCAGCTTTCCTTCCTTCAGGAGAATCTCTCCCAGGGCCACGTGGGCCCGGAAGCTGCCGGGGTCCAGGGAAAGCGCCTGCTGGAAGTAGCCGACCGCCTCCTCACGGCGCTTCTGCATCAGGCTGAGCAGACCCAGCCCGAGGACCGGCTCGGTCGATTTCGGCTCGGCTTTGGCCCAGCGCTCGAACGCGGGGCGGGCCTGATCCAGCTTGCCGGTCTCGAACAGGAGCGTGGCAAGGTTTCCCTGCGCCACCGGCCAGTCGGGATCGGCCTTCGTCGCCCGGTCGAATTCGGCAATCGCCCCTTCCTTGTCCCCCTTGAGAGCGCGCAGCGTGCCCAGGCTGTTGCGCAGGATCGGGTTCTCGGGGCGGATCGCCAGCGCCTTGGAGTACAGCGCCTCCGCCTCGTCCAGCTTCCCTTTCTCCTGCAGGCAGAGCCCCAGATTGTTGTAGGCGCCGATGTACTGGGCATCGCAGCGCAGCGCATCACGGTAAGCCTCCATCGCCTGGTCCAGCTCGCCGCGCTTGCGATGGATGTTGCCGATGTTGTTGAACTCGATGGGGCTGAGCGGGGCAATGTCGATCACCTTGTGGAACTCCGCCAGCGCGGCGTCCAGGTTTCCCTGCTTCTGGTACAGCTCGCCGAGCTTGGAATGGGCCAGGACGAGGGTCGGATCGATGTCCAGCGCCGCGCGCAGGCTCTTCTCGGCGCCCGCCGTGTCCCCCTCCTTGACCTGGATACCGGAAAGGATGGTCATTGCGACCTTGTTGCCGGATCCCGTGGCGATCGCCTTCTCGGCATATTCCCGGGCCTTGACCAGGTCGCCGCGCACCAGCCAGGCGCGCGCCAGGTTGGTCAGCGCCATCTCCTCGATCTCCCCACCGGAGCCCAGCGCTTTCTCGAAGCTGCCGATCGCGGAGTCGACGTCGCCGTCTTCCAGCGCCAGGATGCCGCGGTTGTTGGTCGCCGTCAGGCGCTCCTCGCCGATGTAGCCGAGCGAGCGCAGCTTCTCGATCATCGCGGCATCGCCCGCCGAGGCGACCGCCGCCGATTCCGCCTCCTGCTGGCGCACACCGCCGTAGGAGTCGATCCAGGCCACCGGATGGGCGGTGAGGAAGTCCGCTTTGAAGGCCTCCGAGAGTGGCTGTCCGTCCATGTCGCGCGCCACCGGCATCCCGAACAGGGTCAGCACCGTCGGCGCCACGTCCAGGACGGAGGCGGCGCCCAGCTCGGAGGCTGCCTTGAAGTCCGGACCGGCGGCGACGAACACCCCGACCGGCGTGTGCCAGTCGGCCGCCTTCCCCGCCTCGATGGTCGAATCGGAATTCGGCGGACGGTTGTTGTCCGACTTGAAGCCATGGTCGGAGACCACCAGGAAATCGCAGTCGCTGCCGGCCGCCTCCACAATCTCGCCAAGGAAGCGGTCCTGGCGCTCGTAGTAGCGATCGATGATTCCGCCGAACAGCTCCATCTCCTGGCGCGAAGTCCCTGCCAGCAGCGGCGGCCGGTACTTCATGAAGAGGTGCGAGGTGGTGTCGGGCCCCTCGTAGTAGAACATCCGCAGGGCAGCGTCCTGACGGCGCAGCCGATCCAGGGCGACCGCATGGTAGGTCTCTCCGGCGGCGATGACGGTGCGGAAGCGGTTCAGGAGATCGGCCTGCGGCGCCGTCAGATTCGCCGGGAAGCGGCCCCCCGGCAGGAACCAGGCCACCTGCTCATCGGTGACCTCGGCCGGCACCCGGATCTTGTCGCGCACCGCGTCGAACAGCTCCGGCGGGTAGGTCTTCCCCTTGTTCTTCTCCGGATCGGTGCTGCGCCAGTCCTGCTTGATCGAGTCTTCGAAGAGCTGAAAGGCGACGCGGTCGGTGACGACGCTGCCGCGCACCGTCTCCGCGGGCCAGGTGGCCCACCAGGCGACCACGCTGACCTCCAGCCCCTGGCGGCTCAGCAACGTCCAGAGCGCCGGCACCTGGCGCATGGCGCTGGTGACCGGCACGAGGGCCCCGGTGTCGCGCGAAGTCACGACGAAATCGACGATGCCGTGGCGCGACGGCTTCACGCCGGTGGCGATGCTGGTCCAGATGACCGGCGAGAGGATGGGCCTCAAGGTGCGCAGATTGGCGCGCGTGCCGCGGGCGATGAGCGCCGCGAGGTTCGGCATCTTCCCCTGCCTGAGCAGGGGATCGGCGATGCGCCAGTCGAAGGAGTCCAGACCGACGAGCACCACCTTCTTCGCCAGCGGCTGCGCAGGGACCTTCAGGATCTCCCCGGAGGCTTCCCCGACCGCGGCCACTTCGAAGATCCGCAGCGCGCCGAGCCGGATGCCCGAGGACTCCACATCCGCTTTGAGGGCGCCCCGGACGCCGCTGGCCAGCTCCGGGTCGCGGTTGCGCACCAGATCGTAGGAGACCGACGCGATGCGCTCCGCCGTGCGCGAGCGCAGCTTCTCGGAAAGCCATTCCGTCTCGAAGCGGGGACCGTGCTCCCGGTGCAGCGCGAGCACTCCCTCGGGCGGGATCGAGTAGGTCAGCTCCGCCTCGACGTCGACCTTGGCCCCCTCGCGGCTGCGCGCCGCCGCGGCTCCCGTCAGGTCGTCCCGCAGCTTCACCTCGCCGGTGGGGTATTCACTGACACGCCCCAGGAAGCGCGGCACGAAGCGCCAGCCCGGCTGGACCAGGCGGGAAGCAGAGCCCAGAAGCGGCGCGTCGACCACCCGAAAGCAGGGCTTTTCCTCGAAGTGGCGGAAAGAAGCGGCGAGGTAGGCGGCGCCGAGGGCCAGGACAGCGACGAGAATAATGCGGGATCGCGACATGACGGGACGCATCCTAGCACAGGGAATGGAGGGCTTAGCGGGCCGATCCGGTGTGAATCTCGAGCGTTTTTCCCTCGCTGCGGGCCACGAAGACGGCGGCCACCAGATCTCCCGAGACGTTCAGTACGGTCCGGCACATGTCCAGGATCCGGTCCACCCCGAGGATGATCCCGATCCCCTCTGCCGGAACCCCGACGGTGGCCAGCAGCGCCATCACCAGCGGCAGCGAGCCGCCGGGAACACCGGCGGTGCCGACGCCCGCCAGAATGGAGAGCAGAACCACCGTGACCTGCGACGCCAGCGTGAGGTGGACGCCGTAGAACTGCGCCAGGAAGAGGACCGTGATCCCCTCGTACAGCGCCGTCCCGTTCTGGTTGAGGGTGGAGCCCAGCGTCAGGACGAAGCCGCCGATCTGGCGCGGCACCCCCAGCTCCTGCTCCGCCACGCGCAGCGAGGTGGGAAGCGTGGCATTGCTCGAGGAAGTCGAAAACGCCGTGAGCATCACCTCGCGGATGCGCGAAAAGAAGAACAGGGGCGAGGTTCCCGCCATGAAGCGCAGCATCAGCGAGTAGGTGATGAACTGGTGGATCGCGAGACCCAGCAGGACGGTCACGACGTAGGCCGCCAGGCGCAGGAGCACGTCCAGTCCCGAGCGCGCCATCAGCGTGAACAGCAGCGCGGCGACGCCGTAGGGAGCCAGGCTCATGGCCATCCCGATCACCTGCATCGAGAGTTCGAACAGCGCCTGCAGCCAGGTCAGCAGCGGGTCGGCCAGCTTCTTCTCGACCCGCGTCAAGGCGACGCCCAGGAACAGCGCGAAAACCATGACCGCCAGGATGTCTCCCCGGAAGGCGTTGACCATCGCCTCCACCGGATTCTGGGGAATCAGGTCGAGAAGGATCTGCAGGCCTTTCTTGGCTTCGGGCGGCTTCCCCAGATCGGATGGCTGCTTTCCCACGACTTCCAACAACCCGGCGCGTGACTCTTCCGAAAGCCCCTCCCCCGGCCGGATGAGGTTGGCCAGAGCCACCCCGATCAGGACCGAGATGGCGCTGAGCACGATCGTGAAGCCCAGCGTCTTCAGCCCGACGCGGCCGAGCCGCCTCAGGTCCCCCAGCTCCGCCACGCCGACGATCAGGGCGCTGACCACCAGCGGGATCACCACCATGAAGATGAGACGCAGGAAGATCTGTCCGAGGGGATAGCTGACGTTGGTGATGAAGCTCTGCAGCGCCGGAGAGTCGCCCCAAAGGAGATTGGCGGCGATTCCGGCAGCGGTCCCCGCCGCCATGCCGTAGAAGATTTTGGTGTGGAGCGGCCGCCCCCCTTTCTTTCCGGCGGGAGGCTGCGCATGGGTAGTTACGAATCCGGGCGGATGGGACGCGGTTGCCAAATAGGCCCTCGACGCTGAGGCGCGCCAAGAGTAGCACAGCCCGGGCGGGCGTATCTTGCTTGATCCGGCCCCGGCGGGAACCTACATTTCAAGCATGCGCAAGGGACCTCTCGGAACGCTTCTCACGCTGGCCGCGCTGGTCATCGTCCTGCTGCTGGCGGCAAAGGCCTGGAAGGCCGCCTTCCCGGCCGCCGCCCAGGCGCTCAAGCCCGGTGCCCCGATCGTGTCGGACCATGGCGACAAGGCCGCCGGCGATGCGGTGCGCTCCGGCAATCTCCCGGGACTCAAGGAGACGGGGAAGCGGACCGACGCCCACATCCAGCAGGTGAAGGAAGCCTCCGCCGGCCAGGACTAGCCTGCTCGAGAATCAGCCCTTCCTGCTCTCGCCTATTTCTTCTTGAAAAGCGCTTCGAAGGCCGCCCTGGGATCGGCGGGACCGCCGCCTCCGGGAGTCGATGCGCGCTTGCCGGTGGCATCCAGGACGGTTTGCGGGGTGAACAGCTCGCAGGAGTTGCGGCTGTTCTTCGAGCGTACCGGCGCGGGCAGCGTCTGGCGGCACTCCCAGCGTGCCAGCGGATTGAAATGCTGGCAGTTTCGGCAGATGTGCAGGTCCTCGCCGCATTTTGCGCAGGTCGAGTCGAATGCGATCGGCTCCGACGGCGAGGTCTGATGGCCGCAGTTGAAGCAGCGCACCACTGCGGTGGCTTCACGGGTCGTGATCTCGCGCGGCCCGCGCGGTCCACGCTTCTCGCGCTTCTGCCGCTCTTCTTTGTAATCGTTGTCGTGATAGCCGGGCTGGCGGTATTTCACGGTTCTCCTTCGGATGCCGGACGCGGCGGCGCCGGGAATCAGGACGGTGCGGCCGCCGCGGCGGCGAAGACCCCGGCGCGCGCCACCTCGTCGTAGCGCACGGCGTCGGCGTCAAAGCTCTCGAGATTCTGAATCAGGCGCTTGAGCGCGGTGTCGAAAGAAGGGAGCGTCTTGCGGGCGCGGGTCAGCGGGTTGCAGCGCGCCAGGACGAAATTCTTGACGAAGGGATGGCGGATGCCGCGGCGCTTCACCTTCTCCACTTTCTTGTCGAGGATCCCGCTGGCCTTCTCCACCAGCGCCGCGCGCCGCTCACGCTCCTTATAGGCCGCCTTCAGGGGTTCTTTCTGGAAGCGGTCGACGCGCCGCAGGATCGATCCGAAGGCACCGCCTGCGAAGCGGGGATGTGCCTCGTAGAGCAGCCCCAGAGTCGCGAAGTAGGGCTCCTCGAACTGGAAGGCGAAAGAATCCTCGTGCCGCCGCGGCTCCTCCTCCAGCAGCCCGCGATACATGCGGATCACTTCCAGCGATTTCTCCTTGAGGTTGTGCGCCTTCTCGGTATTCAGCGCCAGGATCTGGAAGGCCACTTTGGGCTCCGCCAGGACGATAGCCGGGATCGTCGCCGCCTTCAGCTTCTCCAGCACGCTTCGCCGATGGCTGCCGTTGGGAGTCCAATAGGTCCCGTCGCCCCCGCGCACCACCACCACCGGATCGACGAAGCGATCCAGCCTGCCGATCGCCTTTTTGAGACGCTCGAGATGAGCTTTGGAGATGTCGCGCTGGTATGGCGTCGGCTTGACCCGTGCCAGCGGCAGAATGGCGAAGATCTGCCAGTTCTTCCCCACCGGCTCGCGATAGGCCGCCAGCGCCGCCCCTCCGTCCTCCTCGATCTCCTCGGCGAGCTTGAGGATCTCGCGCGGGGGACTCTCGCGCTCCGGAAAGACCGTCAGCGCCCCCATGTCAGATTCCTCGGACATCGTTCAGACAGCTTGATACTCCTCTTCTCGAGCCCAGGTCAGACAGAAGACAACCTCTGAGTCCGGTGGAAGTGAAGGCAATTCTCGAATCTCCGTCGAGAATCGCTTTGCCGCCTGACTGGCTTCCAACGCGGAACGGCTAACGAACTTTTGCCAGGATTCTCCGCTCGATCTGGGTTTGACTTCCCAAGCATACACACCGGGAGGTCCCGATGGCTGCGGAACGGTCCCCCAGATTTCGCCCCCACTCAGCAAGAGAACTTCGCCACCCAGGATGGCCTGAACGCTTGCAATGAGCTCGTCGATCACGGACTGGAGATCCTCGGACCGCCAGGCAAGCTCGCTTTCGCTTACACGAATGCCTGTGGAAAGGGCTCTGGGAGAGAGATCCATTACCGATGGCGTCCTTCCTCGTCGAGATCATGGTAATACATAAGCCTGCGGGCGTGTTGGTGCCGCCCGACAGGCTTTATCCGCGACGTTGACCCGCGGGCGCGCTCTCCCGCGCCCGTCGGGTCAAGGGTGCCTCATCAGCACGTCGGTCCGATGCGCACCTCGAGTGTAGCGGTTAACCCGCCCGGCTGCTAAACTTCCACCCGTTCGCCTCCGCCGCCGGAAGGAGGATCTCTGGATCCATCCCCCACTACCGAAAGTCCTTTCGCGCGCAGCCTCACTCTGTTTGATGCCACCATGATCGTCCTGAGCGGCATCATCGGCTCGGGCATCTTCGTGAACTCCTACGTCGTGGCGCAGAAGGTCGGAACTTCACTGCTCATCTTGCTGGTCTGGATCGCCGGGGGGCTGATTGCGCTCGCCGGGGCCTTCGTCTTCGCCGAGCTGAGCACCGTGCTTCCCAGAGTGGGAGGCCAGTATGCTTTCTTCCGCGAGGCGTTCCATCCACTTGTCGCGTTCCTGCACGGCTGGTCGCTCCTGTTCATCATCCAATCCGGCGCCACGGCGGCGGTGGCGGTCGCCTTCTCGGAGTACGTGGCCCGCCTGGCGGGATTCGGACGCGCCGCGGTCGTGCCGCTCGCAGTCGCGATCCTCCTGGGAGTCGCCGGCTTCCATGCGCTCGGCATCAAGCCGGGGGCGATCCTGATCAACGTGATCACCTTCGGGAAAACCCTGGCCCTCGCCGCGCTGATTGTCGGCGCCTTCGCTCTCACCCGGGCTTCGGGAATCTCGCTGTCGCCCGTCGCGCCGGAGGGGCTGAGGGGATTCGCTCTGATTTCGGCGCTCTTCGCCGGATTGGTGCCGGCGATGTTCGCCTACGGCGGCTGGCAGAACCTGAACTACGTGGCGGAGGAGGTTAAAGAGCCCCTTCGCAACCTGCCGCGCGCCATCCTGGTCGGCGTGCTGTGCGTCATCGTGGTCTACGTGGGAGCAAATGTCGCCTACCTGCACGTCCTGGGGGCGCCGGCGCTGGCGGCCACCCGCACGCCGGCGGCGGAGGTAGCGGGGCGGCTGGCCGGGGAAGCAGGAGTCAAGGCGATGAGCCTGCTGATCGTCGTCTCCACCTTCGGCTTCATGAACCTGTCGCTGCTCGCGGCGCCGCGCGTCTATTACGCCATGGCCGCCGACGGCGTCTTCTTCCGCCAGCTGGCGCGCGTGAGCCCGCGCTTCAAGGCGCCCACCTATGCCATCCTGCTCCAAGGAGCCCTGGCGGCCGTCTTCGCCCTGACCAACACCTACGATCGGCTCCTGGGCTTCACCGTCTTCGCCGACTGGATTTTCTTCGCGCTCGCCGGCGTGGCGCTGCTGGTCTTCCGCCGCAGCCGTGCCGGCGCGCCGCGTCCGTTCCCGACTCCCTTCTATCCCGTGACCCCGATCCTGTTCATCGCCGCGGGGACCGGGATCGTCCTGAACACCTTCGTAGCCGACCCGCGCAACGCGCTGATGGGCTCGCTGGTCATTCTCCTGGGGGTTCCCGTTTATTATTTCTGGCGCTCCCGGGCGGCACGCGCCGCCGGCATCCCGGAGGTCCGAGGATGAAACAATGCGCCTACATGGCCTGGGCGAAAGCACACGCGCCGGCGCGCTACAACCTGGCCAACAGCGGTCTCGTGGCCTGCACGAGCGAGGAGTTCCCCATCGCCGGCGAGACGATCCCCATTCAGGGGGTCAATCCCGACGGCTGGCCGCCGCTGAAGGAAGCGATCGCTTCGACCTACGGCGTGGGCACCGACCAGGTGGTCCTGGCCCAGGGAACCTCGGGCGCCAATTTTCTCGCCCTGGCTTCACTGGTCGAGCGCGACGACGAGGTGCTGATCGAGCGTCCCGTCTACGAGCCGCTGCTCAGCGCCGCACAGTTCCTGGGCGCGAAGGTGAAGCGCTTCTCCCGGACCCTGGAAGGACGCTACCGCATCGATGTGGACGCGCTGCGCGGGCTGCTGACGCCGCGAACCCGGCTCATCGTAATGACCAGCCCCCACAATCCGAGCGGTGTCGTGGCCGATCCCGCCGATCTCGCCGCGCTGGGGGATCTGGCGTCGGAGGCCGGCATTCCGATTCTGCTCGACGAGGTCTATCGCGACAGCCTGTTCGAAGAAGCCCCACCCTCGGCCGCGACCCTGGGAGAGGCCTTCGTCGCGACCAACAGCCTCACCAAGAGCTACGGCCTGAGCGGCCTGCGCTGCGGCTGGATCCTGGCATCCCCGACCCGCGCCGAGAAGATGCGCCGCCTACACGATCTGATGGCGGCCACCGGGCCGATGCCGACCGAAGCCATGGGATGCCTGGCCTTCGCCCGCCTGCCGGCGCTCGCCGCGCGCAGCCGATCGATCCTGGAGCCGAACCGGCGTCGCATCGGAGAATTCATGGCGGAGCATGACGATCTCCTGGAAGCCGTCGTCCCGCCCCGATCGATGACGGTCTTCCCCCGGCTGAAGGGCTCACGCGTGGGCGAGGACCTGCTCGAGCGGCTGCGCGCGCGCGCGACGTCGATCGTCCCCGGACGCTTCTTCGAGGAGCCGCGCCACTTCCGCATCGGCTTCGGGATCCGCCCCGCCGACCTGGAGGAGGGGCTGCGCCGCGTCTCGGAGGCGCTGCGGGAGCTTTCTTGACCCTGCGGGGAAGCGATCGCTAAGATTCCCTCGCTTCACCGGCAAAGATCCTGAATCGGCGTCACATCGACCCCGGAACCACGGGGCACGGGAGCTGCAGCATGGCAAGCGCGAGGTTCCGCCGTACCGCCGGGATCGTCTCGTTCGTCGTGGTTCTCCTCGCCGTCGCCGTCTACCTTGCCTGGCCCTCCATCCAGGAAGCGCGCCACGTCCAGCCGCACCGCCGCGTCGTCGTCGTGTATGGCTTCAGCATCCTGGGCGAAGCGATGAACCAGGATGTCTTCCCCGCCTTCAGCCGGCACTGGAAGGAGAAGACCGGCGAAGAGCTGACCTTCACCTCGTCCTTTTCCGGCTCCGGAACGATCACCAACCAGATCATCATGGGGGCCCCCGCGGTGCTGGCGATCCTGTCGCACGAGGGGGACGCCCTGCGGCTGAAGAAAGCCGGCGCCGTGACCACCGACTGGCGGGAGTTCCCCGCGCACGGCGTGGTGAACCACACCCCGTTCGTGATCCTGGTGCGCAAGGGGAACCCCAAGAGGATCGCCTCATTCGCCGACCTGGCGCGCCCGGGGATCGGCGTCATCCATCCGGATCCGCTCACCTCCGGCGCGGCCAAGTGGTCGATCCTGGCCGAGTACGGCTCGGCCGTCTCCGATCTGGGCGGCACCGATCCCGCAGACCGCGAGCTCGGCAAGGCGCAGCTGCTCGGGATCTGGAAGAACGTGGTCGGACAGTCTCCTTCGGCCGCCGGCGCGAGGACCCAGTTCGAGAACGGCCTGGGCGACGCTCTGATCACCTACGAGCAGCAGGGATTGGTCCCTCAGGGCCAGGAGGAGAAGGTCGAGATCGTCCGTCCCAAGAAGACCATCTACTCCGAGCATCCGGTCGTGGTGGTGGATCGCAACGTCCGGGCCCGGGATCACGACCTGGTCATGGCGCTGCGCGATTTTCTCTTCTCCGACGAGGCGCAGAAGCTCTTCGTCAAGCACGGCTACCGCTCGGCGGTGAACCCGTCGCTGGACTCGGCCAACGCGTTGCTCCCGCCCCTCACCGGCACGTTCACGGTGGATGACATGGGCGGCTGGGAAGCGGCCGACGCCCTGGTGTACGAGGAAATCTGGAAAGGCCAGGTGCTGAAGGAGCTGGGACGTTGATCGATTCCGAGGCGATGGTCGAAACACGAGCCAGGACCCTCACCCACCGCCTCACCATCGGGGCCCTCTGGGCCATTCTCACGCCGCTCCTGATCCTGCCGATCGTCGCCATCTTCGTGTTCGCGGGCCGCGGCGGCTGGAGCACTTTTGCCACCACGCTGCGTCTGCCCGACGCCCAGTTCGCGCTGCGCATGTCGCTCTGGATCGCCCTGTGGACCAGCGTGACCAATGCCTTCGTGGGGACCTTCACCGCCTACGTCCTCTCCAAACACCGCTTCCCCGGGCGCGGCCCTCTGACCATCCTGGTGAACCTGCCGGTGGCCATTCCGACCGTGGTCATGGGGACCTCGCTCATCCTCCTGTGGGGCCCCATCGGCCTGCTCGGGCGCTACCTGGTCCCTCTCGGATTCAAGCCGATCTTCGCGCCGTTCGGCGTCTTCCTGGCGCACGTCCTGGTGACCTTTCCGTACATGCTCGGGGCGGTGAAGCCGGTGCTGGACGAGCTGGAGATCACCTATGAGGAGGCGGCCTACACCATGGGGGCCGGGCGCCTGCGCACTTTCGTGCACGTCATCCTGCCCGCTCTCAAGGGGGGCCTGTTCAGCGGCACGCTGCTGACCTTCGCCCACTCGCTCGGCGAGTTCGGCGCCACGGCCATGGTGTCGGGCAACCTGAGGATGCAGACGCAGACCGCCCCGTTGTTCATCTTCGCCCAGTTCGAGGCGGGCCAGATCGAGACGGCCAACGCCGTGGCCGCGGTCCTGGCCGTCCTCTCGTTCTCGATCTTCCTGTTCCTGCTCCGCTTCACCCGCAAGCCGGCGCGCGAAGGGGCCTGATGTCGATCATCGTCGATCACATCTCGAAGCGCTTCGGGCAGCACCTGGCCCTGGACGAGGTCTCCCTCGAGGTTGCCGACGGCGAGCTGTTCGTCCTGCTGGGGGGCTCGGGCAGCGGCAAGAGCACGGCGCTGCGCATCATCGCCGGGCTGACCCGCCCCGACGAGGGACGGGTGCTGCTGCAGGGGGAGCGCGTGGACCATTTGCCGCCGCAGAAGCGGGGCGTCGGCTTCGTCTTCCAGAACTACTCGCTGTTCCAGCACATGACCGTGGGAGGAAACATCGAGTTCGGGATGCGCATCCACAAGGTGCCCGGGGCCGAGCGCATCCGCCGGCGGGAAGAGCTGCTGAACCTGATCGGGCTGGAGGGGATGGCCGATGCGCTGCCGCAGCGCCTGAGCGGCGGTCAGCAGCAGCGCGTGGCGGTGGCCCGAGCGCTGGCCTATCAACCGGCGGTGCTCCTGATGGATGAGCCCTTCGGAGCGCTCGACGCGCGCACCCGCTCCCAGCTGCGCAAGTCGCTCAAGGAGATTCAGCGCAAGCTCAAGGTGACGACGATCCTGGTGACCCACGACCAGGAGGAAGCGTTCGAGCTGGCCGATCGCATCGGCATCCTGGAGCGCGGCCACCTTGTCGAGATCGGCCCTCCCTCCTCGCTGTACCGCAAGCCGAAGACCGAGATGGTGGCCCGCTTCCTCGGGGACGCCAACCTCCTGCTCGGCGAGATCCGATCGGGAGCGCTGCATGTGGGCGAGTCGATCCTGCCGCTCCCCGCGGACGCGCCGCAGGTGAAGGGGTCGCTGGAGGTCAAGGTGCTGATCCGCCCCGAGGACCTGGAGGTGCGCCCCCGCGGCGCCGCCAACGACGGGCGCGGGATTGGATTGGGCAAGATTCAGGAGACGCTGCACGCCGGGCCTCTCCTGAGGATGCGCATCGGCATCCCGGCGCTGCGCGGCACGCCGATCTTCTCGCCCGAGCCGGTCTACGGTCAGGTGGAGCCGACGCTGCTGGCGCACGCGCGGCCCGAGAGCGGCGACAACCCTACGCTGCTGCCGGGAACACCCGTCCAGCTCTCGGTTCGCAGCCTGCACGTCATCCCGCACGAAGGTGTGTCGCTGCTGGTGTGCATCGACGGCTCGGAGCTCGCCGGCAAGGCGCTGGAGTTCGGCGCGCAGGTCGCCTCGCAGATGCACGGGCGCATCGAGGTGCTGGGAGTAGCGGAGAAGCCGAACGAGGAGACGCGGGCGCGCGAAGGATTGGCCTCGGCCGCGCAGGCCTACTCCGCCCGTTTTCCAAATCTAAAAACGCGCTTCCGTCAGGGAGAGGCCTCCGGCCGGATCCTGGAAGAGCTGGCGCGCGGGGCGCACGACGTGGTGGTCCTCGGGTGCTGCGGGCGTCACGGACCCGGGCGGACCCTCGGCTCGACGGCCGAGCGGGTGCTGGCGCTGTCCCGCGTTCCCCTCCTGATGGTGCCGGAGCCGCGCCGCTTCCTGAAGAAAATGCTGATCTGCATGGCGGCGGGCGTGTCGGGCCGATCCGACGTCCTGTTCGCGGGGCGTCTGGCCGGACGCGCCGGCGCCGAGGCGACGCTGCTGCACGTCATGGAGAAGGAGCAGCCTTTCCTGCCCGGCACCGCTCCCGATCCGCACACCAGCGAATACCTCAAGCAGCTGACCACGGAGCGGCTGGCCCGGGGCATCCTCACCCTGAAGCTGATGGGCGTCACCTCCGAGATGAAGATCCGCCAGGGTAACACCGGCAACGAGATCCTCGAGGAGGCGCACTCCGGCGAATTCGATTTGATTACGCTGGGCGCCAGCCACGCCGCGCGCGCCCGCGGCGGCGAGCGGCGCGGGCTGCTGGATGTCATCCTGGAAAGGGCGCGCCGTCCCGTCCTGATCGTGCCCTCGGGATACGAAGCGTGACGGCGGGGGTGGCGCGAGCGGGAAGGCCGGAAACCTGCATGGAGCGAAAGCGATGAAGATCTACACGAAGACGGGGGACGCGGGCGAAACCGGATTGTTCGGCGGCAAGCGCGTATCGAAGGCCGACCTGCGGGTGGAGGCCTACGGCGAGGTGGACGAGCTCAACGCCCAGCTGGGATGGGTCGCGACGCTGATCCAGGAGGAATCGCTGCTGAAGGAGATCGGCGCCATCCAGTCGGAGCTCTTCGCTCTGGGAGCCGATCTGGCGACGGTACCGGACTCTCCGGCGTCCGGCGCTCAGCGCGTCAGCATCGATCCAGCGAGCGCCCGGCGCCTCGAGGCTCTCATCGACGGCTGGGAAAAGGGCCTCAAGCCGCTGCGCAACTTCATCCTGCCGGGAGGCTGTCCGGCGGCGGCCGCGCTCCAGATATGCCGCTCCGTCTGCCGCCGTGCCGAGCGCCGCGTCGTGCGCCTGGCCGCCTCCGAGGAGGTCAATCCGGAGGCCGTCGTCTACTTGAACCGCCTCTCCGATTTCCTCTTCGTCATGGCGCGCTGGGTCAACCACCTCGCGGGAGTCGACGAGCCGATCTGGCGGCCGTGACGCCTCCCCGGGCTTCCCGGCCCGCGCCCGATGGTGCCCTAGGAGGCGATAAGTAAATTCCCTCGGCAGGGGAATTGGCTCCCGCTTTTTTGCATCCTGACGCGAGCGCCGGCCAAGGGGAACTATCCGGGAGCGCTTTCGTTTGAAGGCTTGAAAGCGAGTACATTCCGTCGAGGCAAGTCCTGTCACTTCAGGGCGGAAAGAGCTTCGAGCCGGAAGGCTTCGCACGATGGTGTTATGCTCGCGGGCGGGAGGAGAGGAGGAGGATTGTGGCGGGAGTTCTGAGGAAATCGCGGGACAAGGTGTTTGCCGGGGTCTGCGGCGGCATCGCGGAATGGCTGGGCTGGGACAAGACCGTGGTGCGGGTGGGCTATGTCCTGGTCTCGGTTCTCAGCATCGCCTTCCCCGGCATCCTGGTCTATCTGATCCTGTGGATCATCATGCCGCCGCCCGAATGAGGCGCGGCGGGAGGCAACCATGAAGCTTTCGGTATTCGACTGGCTGGGCGTCAAGGCGGCGCGTGAGGACTCCAGCTCCGACTCCGAGACCCTGCGGCGAATCAGCCGCTCCCTGGAGACGATGGATGCCGCACGCGCCCGTTATCTCGCCTGCTTCGCCTTCATCCTCAGCCGCGTGGCCAACGCCGATTTGAGCATCAGCGAGGAGGAGACCGCGGAAATGCAGCGCCAAGTTGCCGCCTGGGGCAATCTTCCCGAGGAGCAGGCGGTCCTGGTCGTCGAGATCGCCAAGGGTCAGAACCGCCTGTTCGGCGGCACCGAGAACTTCTCGATCACCAAGCTGTTCAAGGAAATCGCCGACGCGGCGCAGCGCGAGGCGCTGCTCCACTGCCTGTTCGCCGTCTCCTCGGCCGACGACTCGATTTCGGTCACCGAGGAGAACGAGATCTGGAAGATCGCGACCGAGCTGGGGATCACGCACTCGGAGTTCGTCGCCATCCGCTCCGAATACCGCGACAAGCGCGAGGTGCTGCGCAACCTTCAGTGATTGCCGTACTTCAGCTCGCCGGCTTCGATGCGCGCCTCCAGGCGATTCTGTGACGGCGGCAGCGGGCAGGTGGCGTAGCGGGTGAAGGCGCAGGGCGGGTTGTAGGCCTTGTTGAAATCGAGCAAGACCTTTCCCTCCACGGGGAAGGCCGCGTAGAGAAACCGTCCCGGAGTATAGGTCGTCTCGCCGCTGGTCTTGTCCTTGAAGATGAAGAAGAACTCCTTCGCGTCGGGCGTCTCCAGGACCGGGTCCAGCTTGTACTTCTTCCCGTTCAGGACGAAGGTGACGTAGCCGGGGCTGGGAAGATTCTCGGTCATCCCCAGGATGTTGGGGACGGGAATCTGCTTGGCCGGCACGTACTCGGTGTACTTGGCGGTGACGCGGTATTCCGGCTTGATCGGATACCACTTCAGCGCCGTGAATTCCTTGCGCGCCGGACTGTTCTTGTCCCGCAGGCGGATGGCGTACTTGCCACCTCGCTGGATCACGAACATCGTCATGTCGCCCAGCGCCAGCTCGGTCGGCTCGCCGAGGTTGTCGGGTTTCATCTCGAGCTCGGTGATCGCCTCGCCCGCCGAGGTGACGGTGGCGCCGCTCTGCACCTTCACCATGATCGAATCGCCCTTCACCACGAAATCCCCGACCACGGGGGGCGCCGCGGCGGGCAGAACGATGTCACCGGCGGGATCGCTTCCGAACCGGTTGGCCCCTTCCTTGAGCCAGTACAGACCCGCCACCGTGAGCCATCCCGTGTCGCTCTTGAGCCGGGTCTCGCGATCCTGTCTCCACTTCTCGATTTCCTGCCGGTAGGCATTGCCGGTCGTGTCGGCGCCCACGGTAAGCGTCGTTAAGACCACCAGACATGCCGAACCTGCGACACGCTTCAGCATCCCGCTCATCGCCAGCTCCCGGATTCTTTCATTGGCCGCTTTGCCACCGCTCCGCCCCGCCTCAAGGCGGCCCGCTCTGTCCTGCCGTGCCTTCGGAGGGTCGATTCTGCCATGAAATCGGCGGGATCGGGCATTTCTTCCCCCTGAGCGGACGCCGGGATCGCCCGGCGTCCTGCAGCCGTGCCGGCGACATGGCATTCTAGTGGTACACCCGCGGGAGGGGGAAAATGGATCGTGGAACCACGATTTTGCAGAGGCGGATACGCGCGTTGCGGGCGCGCCAGGCGGCGGCAATTCTGCAGCGCG
>DASTZC010000037.1 GCA_035764505.1 Candidatus Polarisedimenticolia bacterium | reverse complement strand
CGCAACGCCCTGGGCCGGAAGATGATGACCAAGCTCAAGGTCTACCCGGGCGAGCAGCATCCCCACGCCGCGCAGCAGCCGGCCCCCCGCCAGGTGGAGGCCTGAGGAACATGCCGATCCAGACCGAGAACGGGTTCTACGCCACCGGCCGCCGCAAGGAGTCCACGGCCCGGGTATGGGTGAAGGAAGGAAACGGGACCATCGTCGTCAACGGCCTTCCGCTCGACGAGTACTTCGGGCGCGAGACCTCGAAGATGATCCTCAACCAGCCGCTGCAGATCCTCGAGCAGGTGGGGAAGGTCGACGTCACGGTGAATGTCGTCGGCGGGGGCCTCTCCGGCCAGGCCGGGGCCATCCGCCACGGGCTGTCGCGGGCGCTCGTCGAGTACAACCGGGAGCTGCGGCCGCGCCTCAAGGAGGCGGGGTTCCTGACGCGCGACTCGCGCGCCAAGGAGCGCAAGAAGTACGGCCAGCGCGGGGCCCGGGCGCGGTTCCAGTTCTCGAAACGCTAACTTCTCACCCTCTCGAAAGGAGCGGCTGTTTGATTTCCGTCTCGATGAAGGAGCTTCTGGAGGCGGGTGTCCATTTCGGGCACCAGACCAAGCGATGGAACCCGAAGATGAAGGAATACATCTTCGGGAAGCGGAACGGCATCTACATCATCAACCTCCAGAAGACCCTGAGACAGTTCCAGCAGGCGGTGGACTTCGCCGTCCGCCTGGGGACCGAGGGGAAACAGGTTTTGTTCGTGGGGACGAAGCGGCAGGCGCAGGACGCCATCGCCGAGGAATCGACGCGCTGCGGCATGCACCACGTGAACCAGCGCTGGCTGGGAGGCATCCTCACGAACTTCAAGACCATCAAGCGGCGCATCGACCGGCTGCGCAAGCTGGAGGAGCTCACCGCCACGGGGGAGGCGGTCGGCTACACCAAGAAGGAATTCGCGCAGCTGCTGAGGGAGAAGACGAAGCTGGCGCGGGTCCTGACCGGGATCAAGGCGCTGGACCGGGTCCCGGACGCCCTGTTCGTGGTCGACCCCAAGAAGGAGCAGATCGCGGTCTCCGAGGCCCGCAAGCTGGGCATCCCGGTCATCGCCATCGTGGACACCAACTGCGATCCGGACGAGATCGACTTCGCCATCCCGGGAAACGACGACGCCATCCGGGCGATCCGGCTGTTCACCTCGCGGGTGGCGGATGCGCTTTTGGAAGGCGGAACGATGCGCGTCAAGGTCGAGCCATCGGGAGAGGGAGCGACCTCCGGCCCGCTGAGCCACGACGACGCCGAGAAGCTGGCGCGGGAGATGCTCCAGGCCGCGGATGCCACGGAGGCACCTTCCGAGGCGGGGCCGAGGAGGGCACGCCGCAAGACCGCCGCCGCGGTGGACGCCACCGACGAGGCGCGCAGCGCCACGGCGGGAGTGGTCACGGCCTCCGACCGCGGGCCGTCGTCCGAATAGCCGCATCGCGCCGGAGTCCCGGCGCGCGGATGTACATCGGAGGTAGGCGCGCCGCATCTCCCTCTCAGCGGCCACGCAAGTCCCCCGCAATCGACTCAAAATTGCCAATCGGTCTGGAGGCATTCGGGATGGAAATCACCGCGGAAATGGTCAGGAGCCTGCGCGAGCGCAGCGGCGCAGGCATTATGGAATGTAAGACGGCGCTGTCGGAATCGAAGGGGGACGCCGAGCAGGCCTTCCAGATTCTCAGGAAACGCGGGCTGGCGGGGGCCGCGAAGCGCTCCGGCCGCGCCACCTCCGAGGGGACCGTGGCCTCCTACATCCACCCCGGGGGCCGCGTCGGCGTGCTCCTGGAAGTGAACTGCGAGACCGACTTCGTGGCGCGCACCGCCGAGTTCCAGGAGATGGTGCGCAACCTGGCGATGCACATCGCCGCCTCCCAGCCGCGCTTCGTCGCTCGTGAGGAAGTTCCCGAGACGACCGTCGGCAAGGAGCGCGAGATTTACATGGCGCAGGCGCGCGCCTCGGGGAAGCCGGAGGCCGCCCTCGCGAAGATCGTCGACGGCAAGGTGGGGAAGTACTATCAGGATTTCTGCCTGATGGAACAACCCTATGTTCGGGATCCCAATCAGACCGTGAAGGACTACGTGACGGCCGTCATGGCCAAGACCGGCGAGAACATCCGGGTCCGGCGCTTCGCCCGCTTCGCCCTGGGCGAGACCCTGGCGGCGGAATCGGCGGCCCCGGCTGCCGGCGGCGAGGCCTGAAGACGGCTCCGGCGAGATAACATGTCCTCCCCAGCCACACCGCGGTACCGCAGGGTCCTGCTCAAGCTCAGCGGCGAGTCCCTCATGGGCGATCAGGGCTTCGGGATCGACTCCCAGGTGGTGGCGCGTCTCTCCGAGGAGATCCGCGAGATCCACGAGCTGGGGGTGCAGGTCGCCTGCGTCATCGGCGGCGGGAACATCTTTCGCGGGCTGTCGGCCAGCGAGAGCTCCGGCATCGATCGGGTGACCGGCGATCACATGGGCATGCTCGCCACGCTGATCAACGCGCTGGCGCTGCAGGACCGGCTCGAGCAGATCGGCGTGCACACGCGCGTCCTGTCCGCCATCGAGGTACGCGAGGTCGCGGAGCCCTACCTGCGGCGGCGCGCCGTGCGGCACCTCGAGAAGGGCCGCGTCATCATCATCGCCGCGGGTACCGGCAACCCCTTCTTCACGACCGACACCGCCGCGGCGCTGCGCGCCATGGAGGTCAAGGCCGAAGTCATCCTGAAGGCGACGCGGGTGGATGGCGTCTACAGCTCCGACCCGGAGAAGTTTCCCGAGGCCGAGCGCTTCGAGGAGATCACCTACATCCAGGTCCTCGAAAAAGGACTCCAGGTGATGGATTCCACGGCGATTTCCCTCTGCATGGACAACCGCGTCCCCATCATCGTCTTCAACTCCGGCGTGCGGGGAAACATCCGCCGGGTGATCCTCGGCGAGAAGATCGGGTCGCTGGTTAGGGGCTGAGACGAAGTCGAGGAGGAAGGATGGTCAAGGATATCCACGCCGCCGCCGAAAAGAAGATGAAGCACTCGGTCGAGGTGACCCGAAAGGATCTGGCCACGATTCGGACGGGTCGCGCCAGCCTCGCAATCCTGGACGGCATCCACGTCGACTATTACGGAACCGCGACGCCTCTGAACCAGGTCGCCACGCTGGCGGTGCCGGATCCGACGCTCATCACCATCCAGCCCTGGGAGCCGGCCCTCACCAAGGAGATCGAGAAGGCGATCCTGCAGTCCGAGCTGGGGCTCACGCCCGCCAACGACGGCAAAGTGGTTCGCCTGCCCATCCCTCCGCTGACCGAGGAGCGGCGCAAGCAGCTCGCGAAGAAAGTGCACCACGTCGGAGAAGAGGGAAAGACGGTCGTCCGTCAGCATCGCCGGGAGGCCAACGACAGCCTCAAGGCGCTGCTCAAGGACCATAAGATTTCCGAGGACGATGAGAAGCGCGCCCTCGAGGAGATTCAGGAGCTCACCGATCGATCGGTGAAGCAGATCGACGATCTGGTCCAGAACAAGGAGAAGGAAATCCTCTCCGTGTAAAGGCGCCCCTCCCGGCAGCGCCTCCCGTCCGCGAACCGAGCAGAGGCCATGGACTCCTCCCCCCTCGCGGGACGCCAACCCCCCGATTGCGCCGCCATCCTGGTCGCGGCCGGCCGGGGCGTTCGCGCCGGCGCTGGCGAGCCGAAACAATTCCGCTCCCTCGGCGGCGTGCCGCTGCTGGCGCGCACCGTCCTGCCTTTTGTGCACTGCGAGGCGATCGCGAGGCTCGTCCTGGTGGTGCCGAACCCCGAGGACGCCCGACGGCGCCTGAGCGACCACTTGCCCGCAGGGGCTCCCGTCGATTATGTGCAGGGGGGCGACACACGACAGCAATCCTCCGCCGCGGGACTCGCCGCGGCGGGCAATTTCCCGATCGTCCTGGTGCACGATGGAGCCAGGCCGTTCGTGGACGAGCCCTTGATCCGGCGCGTCCTGGAAGAAGCCCGGCGCAGCGGCGCGGCGGTGCCCCTGGTGCCGGTCAGCGAGACCTTGCGGCGCGTCGACTCGGAAGGCGCCAGCCTGGGAACGGTGCGACGCGAGGAGTTCGCTCTGGCGCAGACGCCGCAGGGATTCCGCAAAGAGGTTCTGGAGCGCGCCCTCCGGTGGGCGCTCGAGTCGGGGTTCGAGGGGACCGACGAGGCGGAGCTCGTCGAGAAGTCGGGCCAGAAGGTGACCCGCGTCGAGGGAAGCGCCGCCAACATCAAGATCACCACGCCGGAGGACCTGGCGAGGGCGCGGCGCCTGCTCGACGAGGGGCCCGCGTCCGACGGTCTAAGAGTCGGCATTGGCTACGACATCCATGCTCTCGTGTCGGGCCGGGAGTTGATTCTCGGCGGAGTGAAGGTGCCTCATCCCTTCGGACCGGCGGCTCATTCAGACGGCGATCTGATCTGTCACGCCGCCACCGACGCTCTGCTCGGGGCGGCCGGCCTGCCCGACATCGGCCAGCTTTTTCCCGATACCGATCCGGAGTGGAAATCAGCCTCCAGCCTCCGGCTTCTCGAGGAAGCGGCCTCCCGGGTCCGAGGCGCCGGATACCGGTTGGTCAATCTGGATCTGGTGCTCGTGGCGGAGGAGCCCCGGCTGGTGCCGCACCTGCCGGCGATCCGGACGAACCTCGCCCGGGCGCTGCACTGCTCCGAGGAGCGCATTGGAGTGAAGGGAAAGCGCGGGGAGGGGATCGGCTTCGCGGGGAGACGGGAAGGGATGGCGGCCCAGGCGGTGGTGCTGCTGGCACGCGAGGAGAAGCCCGTCCGGTGACGGTGCGCACCCGCTTCGCTCCCTCGCCGACGGGCAGGCTGCACGTGGGCAACGCCCGCACCGCGGTGTTCAACTGGCTGTTCACGCGGCGCGCGGGAGGCCGGTTCATCCTGCGCATCGAGGACACCGACCAGGAGCGCTCCACCCGGGAGTTCGAGGCCGGCATCCTCGCCGAGCTGCGATGGCTCGGGCTGGATTGGGATGAAGGGGTCGACTCGGGCGATTCGGGCCCTTACCGCCAGTCGGAGCGGCGCGACCGGTACGAGGCCGCCTTCCGCCGGCTGCTCGAAAAAGGGGAGGTCTACTACTGCTTCTGCACTCCGGAGCAGCGGGAGGCCGACCGCGGGAGGGACCTGAAGGAAGGACGGCCGCCCAGGTATCCGGGACGCTGCCGCGAGCTGCCGGCGGAGGAGGTCTCCCGTCGGATGTTCGCGGGGGAGCGGCCTGCCGCGCGTTTTCGCATTCTCGAAGGGACGGTCGAGTTCGAGGATCTGATCCGGGGGCCGATTGCCTTCGACTCCCGCCAGATCGGGGATCCCGTCATCCTGCGCGGCGACGGATGGCCGACCTACAACTTCGCGGTCGTGGTGGACGACGTCGAGATGGAGATCACGCACGTGATTCGCGGCGAGGACCACATCACCAACACCCCGAGGCAGCTTCTTCTGTACCGCGCCCTCGGCGCAGCGCCGCCACGGTTCGCCCACCTGCCGCTCGTCCTGGGTCCTGACCATGCGCCGCTCAGCAAGCGGCACGGAGACACTTCCCTGTGGCAATACCAGGAAAAGGGCTACCTCCCCGAAGCCATCCTGAACTACCTGGCACTGCTGGGGTGGTCCTCGCCCACCGGCAAGGAGATTCTTTCACCGGAGGAGTTGGTGGCGGAATTCGATCTCGAGCGGGTGGGCCGCGCGGCCGGGGTGCTGGATCCGGTCAAGCTCGATTGGGTGGCGAACCAGCACCTGCGCCGGGCGGAGATCAACCGGCTGGTGGATCTGGCGATTCCCATTCTCGAAGCGGGAGGAGAGCTGAAATCACCCGTTTCGCCGGGCCACCGCGCCTGGCTCATCTCGCTGCTCGATCTGCTCAAGCCTTCCGTCTCCAGCCTCTCGCAGATTCGCGACAGCGACGCGATGGACATTCTCCTTCGCTTCAATCCCGAAAACTCCCTGTCCGATCCGGAAGTGCGCAAAGACCTGGGGGACCCGCGCTGCCGGGAGGTAATCCGGACCTTCGCGTCCCTCGTCCCGTCGGACTCGCCCCTGGACGCGCAAACCTACAAGCAAGCGGCCCAGGAGACTGGAAAACGCACGGGAACGAAAGGGCGGGACCTCTATCATCCGATCCGCGTCGCCCTCACCGCGAGGGTGTCCGGGCCCGAGCTCGTCAAGCTTGTCCCCCTGATCGAGGAGGCCTCCAGGCTGGAGTTCCCCAGCCCGGTGCCGGGTTGCTTCGACAGGGCGACTTCCATCGCCAATCTGGCGGGAGAGGCACTATGAAGGCAGCACGCGCCGAAATCCTTTACGGGGTGCACCCCGTCCTGGAGACCCTGAAGTCGGGTCGGCGCCAGGTGGAGCAGATCTTCGTCACGTCGGGACGGCAGGACAGGAAAGTTCGCGCCCTGCTGGCCCTGGCGACCAGCCGCGGCGTCCCGGTATCGAGAAACCCCCGGGAGGAGCTGGACCGGCTTTCCAATGGGGGAGTGCACCAGGGGGTCGTTGCCCGGGTGGTCGGCAGCGGTCCGATGGGCGTCGAGGAGGTCCTGGCCTCCACCGGGAGCCGCCCCTTCTTCCTGGTGCTGGACCAGGTCGAAGATCCCAGAAACCTCGGCGCCGTCTTGAGATCCGCCGCCGCCGCACGCGTCGATGGCGTATTCATCCCGGAGCACGGGTCGGCCCATACGGGTCCCGGGGTGACCAAGGCCTCCTCCGGCCACGCCGACAAGGTGAAGCTGGCGATCGCCGGGAATCTGGTGACCCTCATGGAAAAGCTGAAAGAGCGCGGCATCTGGGTGGTCGGCCTCGATTCCAGCGCGGCGACCCCCTGGACTCATTTCGATTACTCGCTGCCCCTCGCCCTGGTCCTGGGTGGAGAAGAAAAGGGAATGAGGCGCCTGGTCCGGGAGCATTGCGACGTCCTGGTGAGCATTCCGCTGGCGGCGGGGGTCGATTCCCTGAATGTCTCGGTGGCGGCCGGCATCGCCCTGTTCGAGGTGGTCCGACAGCGAGGGGAGCGGGGACCCGGATAGGCCTTTTGTGAAAAAAACCTCTTGCATCTTAAGTGTTCGCTTTGCTAGCATTACGGGTTCGCACAAGCTGGCGTAGCTCAGCCGGTAGAGCAGCTGATTTGTAATCAGCGGGTCGGGGGTTCGAATCCCTTCGCCAGCTCCGCGCAAAAAGCCCGGCCCCGAGCACCTCCGGGCGGAAAATCTGGGGAGATTCCCGAGCGGTCAAAGGGAGCAGACTGTAAATCTGCCGCCGTAGTGCTTCGGAGGTTCGAATCCTCCTCTCCCCACCACCCTCGCGCCGCGAGGCGCGGCGGGTGGGGCAAGGCAGGATTGAGGCGAGCGGGAGTAGCTCAGTGGCTAGAGCGTCAGCCTTCCAAGCTGAGGGTCGCGGGTTCGAATCCCGTTTCCCGCTCCATTCTTCCGGCGCCGCAGGATCCGCGTGAAACTCCTGCCGGACCGGCGCGCGGGCGCCCGGCTCCGGCATTCAGCTTTCGCCCACGTGGCTCAGTGGTAGAGCACGTCCTTGGTAAGGACGGGGTCACCGGTTCAATCCCGGTCGTGGGCTCCATCTGCAATCCGGTCCCCCGGGCCACATGGCGAGGGAGGGTGTAGGGAGATGTCCAAGGAGAAATTCGATCGCTCAAAGCCGCACGTGAACGTGGGAACGATTGGCCACGTGGACCACGGGAAGACGACGCTGACCTCGGCGATCACGATGGTGATGGCGAAGAAGTTCCCGAAGGTGGTGGTGCGGTCGTTCGACAGCATCGACAACGCGCCGGAAGAGCGGGAGCGCGGCATCACGATCGCGACGGCGCACGTGGAGTACGAGACGGACAAGCGTCACTATGCGCACGTGGACTGCCCGGGGCATGCCGACTACGTGAAGAACATGATCACGGGGGCGGCGCAGATGGACGGGGCGATCCTGGTGGTGAGCGCGGCGGACGGACCGATGCCGCAGACCCGGGAGCACATCCTGCTGGCGCGTCAGGTGGGCGTGCCGCGCATCGTG
>DASTZC010000036.1 GCA_035764505.1 Candidatus Polarisedimenticolia bacterium | reverse complement strand
GTTGTGGGTCATCGGAGTCACTCCTCGTGCGGTTCTCCTGTTGGGCGCATTCTGGGCGATCTACGGCCTGGTCTTCGGACTGCTCGACGGATTCCTGGAACCGATGACCGAGTTGTGCGTCGAGATCCTGCAGAACGTCGGGCTCATGCGGTACCGCACGAGTTACTCGAGCATCGAGACTCTCGCGGCTCGGGGTCTGTATGATGCAGCGGCCAATGAATACCTGGATCGATCACGCCAGGAGAATGGAGACGCTGAAGCCCTGGTTCGGCGCGCGGCGATTCTGGCGGGGCCGCTTTCCAATCCCGGGATGGCGGCACTCGAGCTGCACAACTATCGCGACACCCGTCGGCTCCGACCGGCAGATGACATCAAGATCGGCTTGGCGCTGGTCGAGCTCTACGATCGCAGACTGGCCGCGCCGGGTCGTGCCATGACCGAGTTGCGCCGGTTGATTGACTTGTATCCCGGTGGCGCCCGGCAGCTGCGCCGGACGCTGAACCAGTTCCGGCACGAACAGTTCGGCGCCGCTTCCGAGGAGGACAGTACCCCATCGTGAACCGACTCATCTTCTGGGATGTCGATACCCAATGCGACTTCATTTCCCCCGACGGGAAGCTTCACGTCCCCCGCGCCGAGGCGATCGTGCCCCGACTGGCGGCGCTCACCGACTACGCCCACACCAACGGCATTCGCATCGTCGCCAGCGCCGAAGAACACCTCCCTGGCGATTCGGAGTTCAGCGATCACCCGGATTTCGAAACGACCTGGCCGCCCCACTGCGTTCGGGGAACGCCGGGACAGCAGAAGATCCCGGAGACGGCTCTGCCGGATGCGCTGGCAATCAGCTTTGATCGCCAGGAGCCCGAGGTCCTGCGGCTTGGGCTGAGCCGTCACGCCGGCAATCTCCTGATTCTGAAGCGCCACTTCGACGTATTCAGCAATCCCAACACCGACACCGTGGTTCGCGCCCTCGATCCCGAGGCGGTCGTGGTGTATGGGCTCCCGCTCGAAATCTGCGTGCGCCACGTGGTCGAGGGGTGGCTCGCCCGTCGTCCCCACACTCGGCTCTTCGTGGTGACAGACGCGGTGAAGGCGGTGCGTTATGAGCTGGGCGAGCACGCGCTGCGCGACTGGGGAGACGCCGGAGTGCGGCTGGTCAAAGCTGAAGAGGTCGTATCGGAGGGAACGTTGGACACCTGGCTCAAGCCCGCGTGACCTCTTCAAGCCTGGGCCAGCTTTTCAGTACCTCGCAGCCCGTCATCCTACTCCCTGGGGCCGTTGACCGATTCATGGAGCTGGCGGTGCGGAGCCTCGTCCGGCACCGCATGCTCGTGGTGATTGCGGGAAGTCGCGCCGAACGCTATGCCACAATTGGAGAGGCTTGTGGCCGGGACGTAGCGCGGGCCTGCGTGCCGCCGGGGCAGGCGATGCGTCCCGAATGGCTGGATCGTTTTCTTCGGAGCCCGGACTTCGACGCTGTGGCTGTGGTCCAGCAGGAGGACGCACAGGGCGAACCGATGCCGCTGGCGGAGCTGGCCCCGGTTGTCCGGCGTTCCGGCGCGCTGCTCATCGCCGACGTCAGCTTTTCAGTCGGGCATTCTCCGGTCCAGGCTGATCAGTGGGGATTGGATCTGGTGTTCGCGGGAGGCGAGGGCGGGAGTCCGATTCCCTCGTGGCTCGTGCTGGGAGCTGCTTCAAGTCGGGCGCTGCAACGCGCCCAGTCGATGCCCGGGCGGGGCCAGGCGCTGGATCTCGTCGCCCATCATGCTGCCGCTGCGGAAGGAACTACACTCGATCCCCTGCCCGAACCGCGCGACGCGGTTCAGGCCAGGATCCTCAGCGCTCTTCAACCTTGAATCGGCTTACCTCTCCGAACAGCGCCTGCGCGGCGTGGGCCAGTTGTTGTGCGGAGTTCGCGATCTCGGTCGTGGAGGCGCTCAGCTCCTGAGACGAAGCGGCAATCTCCTCGGCCGCCGCGGCCACGTCCTCCGTGCCGCCGGAGACTTCCGACATCCGTCCGACGATCCCACCGATCAGCCCGCGAACCTCATCCGCCGATTTCGAGATTTGTCGAGTCCAGCTGTCGTTCTGTTCGGCATCCCCGGCGACGCGCGATAGTCCCCGCGCCGCAGTGTCCGCGGCGACCCGCGCGGCCTGGCCACCCTTGGCGAGGCGGAGCAGCCGGTCGCGCGCCAGCTCGACCCGGGTCTGCACCGCGCGCACCGTATCGCTGGTCGAAGTCGCAGCCTGCGCGGCCTGACCTGCCAGCTTTCGCACTTCCTCCGCCACCACCGCGAAGCCACGCCCTTCCTCGCCGGCCCGCGCGGCCTCGATTCCCGCGTTGAGCGCCAGCATGTGGGTTTGCCGAGCGATGGCCTTGGTCTGAGTCACGAACTTTCCGATTTCTTCGCTGGCCGACGCGAGTGCCGTCGCCTCCTCGGCGCCGCGCTCAACCTCTTCTGCGAGACGCTGCAGCTCGGCGGAGCTTTCATCCAGCTGTTCCTTGTGGGATCGAGCCAGCTCAGCCAGGGCCGCATTCCGCTCGGCGGACCCTAGCGCGCTCGCGGCCAACTCTTCCGCGATCGCGAGAATCTTGGCCGCGTCTTCCGCGGCCGCCCGGACCAGTGTCGCCTGCCGGGTGGCGCGGTCGGTGAGATCGTTGCAGGTGCCCGAGACCTCTTCGGTCGAAGCGCTCATCTCCTCGGTAGCGCTGGAGATCTCCTGC
>DASTZC010000035.1 GCA_035764505.1 Candidatus Polarisedimenticolia bacterium | reverse complement strand
GGGACCCCCATCGGGGGCGGGAGGCAGATCGAAGCTCACGAGGCGCGCACCTCCGGCGAAAGCCGACGCGGCCTTGCGGATCAGTGATGCTCCTCGTTCCGGAGCCGGGCTCGTCGCCTGCGTCGCGGGTGCGGTCTGGGTCTGGGGCTCCCCTTCTGAGACCGCGACGAGATCCGGCTGGCTCTGGGGCACGCCCGTGGACACAGAAGAGGAAGCAGGGAGCTTTTCTCCCAGCATCCAGAGCGATGCCGAAGGATCCTTCTCGAGCAGGAGAGCGGTTGCTTTCGCGGCGATCGATTCGAGATCTTCCTCCGTCTCGCTGTGCAGCGCCACCACGTCGACGTAAGCAGAGGTGTCCTCGCCGAGCAGCGCGCTCAAGTAATCCAGCCGTGAAGCGGGCAGCGTCTCGGTGACGACGAGAGCCTCGGGATCGGCGCCGCGCAGCTCCACCGCTCCTTTCTTGATCAGGAAAGCCGCCGCGCGCGCCTGGCCGGCTTCGGCGCCGGGGGCCGAGAGCCCCTCCAGCTGATAGAAGCGCACGCGTCCCTTGAAGCGCTCCGCGGCGGCGCGCAGGAAGGCACGCCAGCGGGAAAGGATTTCCGGTTCCTGGGTCATGGTGCCGGTGACCGCGCCGGACAATGCGGCGCTTCCCCGCGGCGCGAGAATCACCTCGAAGCCGGCGTCGCGGTAGCGGTCCACCAACGGGTCGAGCGTGTCGAGCGGGACGCCGCCCTGCTCCCCGGCGGGATCGGGCCAGGAGAAGAGCAGGCGCACGTACAGAGGCTGGGCACCGCGCAGCTGAACCTCGCGCGCGCGGATCGGGCCGGGCCGCTGCGCCTCCCCGGCGTCGAGGTCGACGTCGTAGCCGAGGCCGGTCTTCGGCGGCTGCCAGGTGGGAATCGCCGATTGCGCCCGGGCTTCGCCTGCGGCGAGAAAAGAGAAGAGCAGCAGCGTCAGGCAGAGCAGGAATGATGGGGCGAGGCGCGAGGTGATGGCAATGCCTCCCAGATCTTCCGGGCGCCGAACCTTAGCAGAGGGGATCCTCCGGGTCAATACGCCGGACCTTGACGATCCCCGGCACCGCTCCTATATAGTTCGCCGGCCGGCATCCGCCCTTCAAGGAGCGCCCTTGTCCCCTCGCGCGCGACGTCCTCCCGTCCTGACCCTGACCACCGATTTCGGCGGCAAGGACGCCTACGTCGCGTCGATGAAAGGCGTGGTGCTGCGAGCCGTTCCCGAGGCGCGCATCGTCGACATCTCGCACGAGATTCCGCCTCAGGAGATCGGGGAGGCGGGCTACGTCCTGGCGTGCGCTTTCCCTCATTTCCCGGCGGGCACGCTCCACCTGCTGGTCGTGGATCCGGGCGTGGGAACCTCGCGGCGCCTGCTGGCCGCGCGCACGCGGCAGCATCTCTTTCTGGCCCCGGACAACGGCAGCCTGGGGCTGGCCTTCGACATCGAATCCCCGCTCGAGATCGTCGAGATACCTTTTCCCGACTCCCGGGTCGCGCCGACCTTTCATGGCCGCGACATCCTGGCGCCGGCCGCAGCCCGGCTCCTGCAGGGCGCGGCCCTGAGCGAAATCGGCCCGCCGGTCTCCAACCCTCTTCCCTTTCCAGTCCCCCAGGCGCGCCCGGATCCCGACGGGCGCCTGCGCGTGAGCGTGCTCAGCATCGACCGCTTCGGTAACGTGATCCTGAATTTTCGCGCGCAAGACGCCGGGGTGACGCCGGGGCCCGTGCTGGAAATCGCAGGGCGCCGCCTCACGCGACGGGTGCTTACCTATGCCGAAGCGCCCGCCGCTGAGCCGGTCCTGCTCTTCAACAGCAGCGGCTTCCTCGAGGTGGCGGTCACCAACGGCTCCGCCGCGCAGACCCTGGGCTGTGCGCGCGGCACGACGGGGATCCTCACCCTCTGAAGCCTCGGCGGGAAAGACGCGGGGATCCGCCCGAGGTTCCTCACCAGCCGACCCCTCCCATGCCGAGCCAGTGGGCCAGTCCGGGAAGATTCAGGTACGACAACCCCCAGAGTACTCCGGCAAGAAGGACGGTCAGCGCCATGAGGGGCGCATCGCGATACAGCTTCTCCGGATTCTGCGCCACGCTGTGGGGCTGGAAAGAGAGGTAGCTGTAATAGGCGACGTATAACAGCAGCAGCGGCAGGGCGAGCAGGTACTCGATGTGGTACTTCATCATGAGGACGCCGAAGAAGAACATGAAGCCCGCCGCGTAGGTCAGCATGGCCGTGGCCAGCAGCGCCTCGTTGTAGTGGCGGAAGGAAGCGCGGTAGCGGCCCGCTTCCGCCGGATCGGCGAAGGAGCGATACTCGGAGAGGCGCTTGGCGGTCATCAGGTAGGAGCCGATCAGCCAATACGAGAGCAGGAACGAGGAAGGAGGAAAGCTCACCGCCCCGACGCTGCTCCAGCCGAGAAGAAAGCGGATGGGGTTGTTGATCGCCTCCGACAGAACGTCGAGATACGGAACTTCCTTGCTGCGCACCGGAGGCACGTTGTAGACGAGTCCCATGAGCCACAGCGCCGCAAGGCCGGCCAGGAAGGTCCTCGGCAGCATGCATCCGATCGCGGCTCCCAGGAGCGCCAGGAGAATCCACTCCACGTAGGCGACGGTGATTGACAGCTCCCGCGACACCAGCGGGCGGTTCGACTTGGTGGGATGGAAGCGATCGGTGCGGGCGTCCAGGATCTCGTTGAGCACGTAGTTGCTCGACGCCACCAGACAGGTGGCGAGCAGCCCGAGAAGGATCGATCCGAAAGCTCCTGGCCGGCGCGTGCCAGGCTCCAGCAGGAACGCCGCCACGATGCCGGGCAGGACGAAGATGTTCTTGAACCAGTGATCGACGCGCGCCAGCCTCAGGTAGAGGATCGCTTTGCGCGCCGTCGAAGCCGCCATCACGCCCTCCCCGGATCGGCCCGCTTGCGGGCGTAATAGGTCACGGAGTCGCCCAGGTTCACCGGCACGGTCACGCGATACAAAGCGGCTCCGGGCCCCGTTCGCCCCAGGGCGCGCGCGGCGGCGCCGACTGGCAGGTAGCGTCCCAGTCGCTCGGCCAGATAACCGATCGAGAACGACCAGACGTAGGGCTCCTGCCGGACAAGCTCGAGTCCCACCCCGTCGAACGCGCGGCGCATCGTGGCCGGATCGAAGTAGCCCACGTGGGCCACCCGAAAGTGCCACCAGCGTCGGCCGAACATCCGGGCCGCGAGGCTGCGCACGTTGGGCGTAGTGATCGTCGCGATGCCGCCGGGCTGCAGCGCTTCGGCGATGGAGGCGAGCAAGGCGCGCGGGTCAGCAAGGTGCTCGATCACGTCGATGGAGGTGATGACGTCGAAACGCCGTCCCGCCAGGGACGGATGGGGGAAGGTCCCCTGCAGCAGCAACACGCCGCGCTCGCGCGCCGCGTTCACCGCCCAGGCGCTCGGCTCGACGCCGGTGGCTTCCATTCCCTGCTCCAACGCGGCGCTGCACAGCAGCCCCACCCCGGCGCCGACGTCGAGCAGCGTGCGCGCGGCGGGATGCAATGCGCGGCAGCGCGCCACGATGCGGCGCAGCGGGCGGATTCTCCCTTCGCTCCCTTCGCGATACTCGGGATCCACCAGGTCTTCGTACAGCGCCACCAGATCGTCCGCCGGCAGCGGATGGGCGTACCGGAAGCCGCACTCCAGGCATTCGACGAGGCGCGCCGTCCGGCCGTAATGAGAGTCGGAGATCTTCATGTCCTCGCTGGTCGCTTCCCTGCCGAGCGTGGAAGGCATGAACTCGCGCTGACGCGCCGAGCCGCACAGCCAGCAGACGGCGCTCATGCCGCGGGGACCCCGGCGCGGCGTGCTAGAATCCCGCGCGCCTGCAGCTGTTCGCGCCGGCGCGCCAACGCCGAGGGTGCCATCCCGTTGAGCCGCGAACCCGTCTCCACACTTCCCTCCCGGCAGCCCGCCGCCCTGTTCGATTTCGACGGCACGCTCCTGCGCGGCGATTCCATGCTGTTTTGCCTGCAGTTCGTCCTGCGTCGCCATCCCGCCTCCGCCGGCGCGGGATTGAAGCTTCTGGCGGCCGCACCGCTGTTCGCGGCGGGGCTGGTGGATCGCCGCGGATTGAAGGAGATCGCCCTAGGCATGCTGCGCCATGTGCCGGAGCCGGAGCGCGGCGAATTCTTCGCGCAATTCACCCGCACAAGCCTCGTTCCGCGACTGCGCGCCGCCGCGCTGACCCGGCTGCGCTGGCACCGGGAGCAAGGCCACCGGCTGTTCCTGGTCTCCGCCAGCGTCGATCTCTACCTGGCGCACGTAGCCCGAGCCCTGGAGATCCCGGAGCTGGTCTGCTCGCGCGCCGTCCTGGATCCGAGCCCGCGGCTGCTCGGCGCCAACTGCCGCGGTGAGGAAAAGGTCCGGCGGGTCCTGTCCCACCCGGATGCCGCGGCGATCGACTGGGAAGCCTCTTGGGCTTACGGCGACAGCGCCGCCGATGTGCCGTTGATGGCGCGCTGCGGGCATCCGATCGCCGTCACGCCCAACGGCGCCTTGCGGCGAATCGCCGCGGAGCGTGGCTGGACGGTGGAGCGCTGGTAGTCCGATCCGGCACAGGGCATGCCACACCCCCACCCATATAAGAGGATAGGCGGGAACTCGCCCCCCGTCGGGATGACCCGCGGAATCAATCGCTCCGTGCTCTGCCAGGCGCCCCCCGGCTTCGATATACGAGTGGGAATCGCCCACGGGAGATAATGGCTCCGGCTTCCGGTCGTTGACCCGCCCCAGGGGCAGCGAGGAGTTGCGCCCACGCCTTCGCTGCGCCGCAAAGACGCGCTAGCCTAGAAAGCGGCGCGCCCCCTGTCAAGCACCGGCGGGGCTCGCGCGGCTCATTCCCGGTTGTGCCGATCGCCGCGGTGCGCTAGACTTTGCCGCGATTCCACCTTCCCCCGGAGCCGTCCTTGATCGCTGAGGAGATCTATCTCGCGGGCGCCGTCCGCACGCCCATCGGCCGGTTCGGCGGCGCATTGGCGGCCGTGCCTTCGCCGCAGCTCGCCGCCGCCGCCGCGCGCGAGGCGCTGAGGCGCGCCGCACTGGATTCGGCGGGAATCGATGAGACGATCCTCGGCTGCGCCCGCCAGGCCGGCGTCGGCCCGAACCCCGCCCGCCAGGCTTCCCGTCTCGCGGGAGTGCCCGACGACGTGCCCGCCTACACGGTGAACCAGGCCTGCGCTTCGGGGCTCAAGACGATTCTTCTGGCGGGTCGCGCCATCGCCGGAGGAGAAGCCGGGACCATCCTGGCTGGCGGAATGGAGAACATGAGCCGCGTCCCGTACCTGCTGAGCACCGCCCGGCACGGCGCGCGCATGGGACACCAGGAGCTGACCGACGCGATGTTCCGGGACGGCTTCATGGACCCTCTCTCCGGCATGCTGATGGGAGAGACGGCCGAGAACCTGGCGCGGGAGTATGGCATCTCGCGGGAGGAGCAGGACCAGTACGCCGCCGAGAGTCAGCGGCGCTGCCAGGCGTCGCGCGAGCGCGGCGTCTTCTCCGAGGAAATCGTGCCGATCGATCTGCCGGATGCCAGGCAGCCGGGAAAGAACCTCGCCGCCGACGAGCACCCGCGCGACGGTGTCACGGCCGCCTCGCTGGCCTCGCTGCCTCCCGTCTTCGGGAAAAACGGGACCATCACGGCCGGATCCGCCTCGGGCATCACCGACGGAGCGGCCGCGGTGGTGGTCTCGCGCGATAGGCCGAACCTGTCGCGTGGTCCGGTCTGCCGCCTGGTCGATTGGACCTCGGTCGGCGTGGCGCCGGAGCGCATGGGAATCGGTCCGGTGCCGGCGATCCGCCGGCTGCTGCAGAAGACCGGCCTGGCACTCGAGCAGATCGACCTGGTGGAGATCAACGAAGCGTTCGCCGCACAGGTGCTCGCCTGCCAGAGAGAGCTGCGGATCGATCCGCAGCGCCTCAACCCCAACGGCGGCGCCATCGCGCTGGGACATCCCATCGGATGCTCCGGAGCCCGCATTGTCGTCACCCTCATGCACGAAATGGCCCGGCGCCGGGCGCGTTACGGCATCGCCGCGTTGTGCGTCAGCGGCGGATTGGGCGTCGCGGCCTTGCTGCAATCGATCGGATGAACCGCCCGGATTTCGCCCGGGACGATCTCCAAGGAGACCCATGAAACCGTTCAAGGCCCTCGACTATTACCAGATCGACGGACTCCTCAGCGAGGAGGAGCGGCTGATCCGGGACACCATCCGCTCCTTCGTCTCGGAGCAGGTTCTGCCGCGCATCGAGAAGCACTATCGCGAAGGAACCTTCCCCAAAGAGCTGATCCCGCAGCTGGCGGAGCTCGGAACGCTGGGATCCTCGCTGCAGGGATATGGCTGCGCGGGTCTCGGGCCGGTAGCCTACGGCCTGATCATGCAGGAGCTGGAGCGGGGCGATTCGGGGCTGCGCAGCTTCGTCTCGGTGCAGGGCGGCCTGGTCATGTACCCGATCCATGCCTTCGGCTCCGAGGAACAGAAGGATCGCTGGCTTCCCGCGATGGCGAAGGGCGAGAAAATCGGCTGCTTCGGCCTCACCGAGCCCGACTACGGCTCCAACCCCTCCGGCATGCTGACCCGCGCCGTCAAGCGCGGCGACCGCTACGTCCTGAACGGTACCAAGGCCTGGATTACCAACGGCTCGGTCGCCGACGTGGCGCTGGTGTGGGCCAAGCTGGATGGCGAGGTGCAGGGCTTTCTGGTGGAGAAAGGCACCCCGGGATTCGGGGCCAAGGACCACGAGGGGAAGTTCTCGCTGCGCGCCTCGGTGACCTCCGAGCTGTTCTTCCAGGACTGCGCCATTCCGCTGGACAACCGCCTGCCCAAGGCGGAAGGGCTGAAGGCCGCGCTGGCCTGCCTCAACCAGGCGCGCTACGGCATCGCCTGGGGCGTGGTCGGCTCCGCCCAGGCGGTGTTCGACGAGGCCCTCGAGTACGCCAAGACCCGCGTCGTCTTCGGCAAGCCGGTGGCCGCGTTTCAGTTGCAGCAGCGCAAGCTCGTCTGGATGGGCACCGAGATAACCAAGGCACAGCTGCTGTGCCTGCAGCTCGGACGCCTCAAGGAGGCGGGACGCGCCACGCCGCAGCAGGTGTCGATGGCCAAGATGAACAACTGCTTCGTCGCCCGGGAGTGCGCCAAGCTGGGGCGCGAGATCCTCGGAGCCAACGGGGTCACCGACGAGTATCAGGTGGGCCGCCATCTGTGCAACATCGAATCGGTGTACACCTACGAAGGGACGCACGACATCCATACCCTCATCGTGGGACAGGACCTGACCGGACACGCCGCCTTCTCCTGAGCCGGCCCGCG